>DATESZ010000001.1:0-13229 GCA_035283845.1 Syntrophales bacterium
GCAGCCGGATACACCACCAGAGACGAACCGATGACGATTAAAAGATCACATCCGGTTGCATGAAGGGTCGCCTGTTTCAGGGCAAATTCGGGCAAACGCTCACCGAAGAATATCACGTCGGGCTTCAAAATTCCCCGGCAGTGCTCACATGCCGGGATATCGTCACCGGAGCGGTATTTGTCCACCATGTCTTCCATAGGGTAACGCATATCGCAGCTCATGCACCTCAACCATCTCGTATTGCCATGCAGCTCATAAACCTTCTCCGGTGAATTTCCGGCCTTCTGATGGAGATTGTCAACATTCTGCGTAATGATACAGCTCAATTTGCCGATTCTTTCCAGTTCTATGTATGAAATAATTTAGTAATATCAGCAAAATATCACCTCCCCCTGTGACGGTGGAGGGAGGGGTGGGGGTGGTTTTCATCCTTCGTTGTGCCTGTCCCAGGCATGGGGGTTCTTTGAAAAAAGTTAATAAAAAACTGACGTCAGATTCAATTTTTTGTTGATGGAGCCCTGACCGGTTCCGTTTCTGATTACCCAACGCCATCCTTCCAGATCGTTGCTGCTCGTGGGAGCTACCGAAATCTCCCTACGGCATGATTACTGTTTATTTAAACGAAAAAATAATTGACACAGACATATGAGCGCTGTTAAAGTTACCCAGAATTTTTTCAAAATTTCAATTTGTGGTAATGTTATGTGTAAAAGACGCGCATCCGTTATCATATTCAACCGACTACTCTATTTACGACTAAATTGTCCACCCCAGAATTAACATTGATGTATTTTTTGTAATTATTTCATAAGCATAATTGCATAATCCGCTAATTAAAAAAGGTAAGTACTACCTTTTCCCGGTACATAGCCGGGCAAGAGGTTTTTTTCGAGCCTATTAATTTTAAATGGGATAGCCAATGAAGGCGATTAAAGCAGTTATCATAACGACTTTGTTTTCTTTGAGCCTCTTTTTGATAAAGGATTCCGTCTTTCCTGCAACGGACATGACCGATATTCCCCTTGAATCAAATCCTTGTTGCGTTGCCATAAACCCCTTTACTAACCAAGCCTTTATTCTGAGCGAGAAATCTGATGCTTTGTTGGTAGTCGACCTAAACACAGACACGGTTCTTTCAACAATCCCCCTGGTAAAAAAACCGACGGGGCTTGCCTTAGCCACTGAGCTTAATATTGTCCTTATCGGCAGTGGTTATGACAACACCCTCTCTATTATAGATTTGAGCACTAATCAGGTAACAGAGACTATCTCCGTAGGCAAATCTCCCGAAGGCATTGCAGTAAACAGTGATTCCCGCCTTGCCTTTGTGTCCAACAGTGGTGACAATTCCGTATCGGTCATCGACTTGAACAATCTGAGAGTGATAAAAACTCTTCCGGTAGGAAAACATCCTCAGCATATCGCTATAAACCCAAAGCTGAATCTTGCCTTGATCGTCAATGAAAAAGACGAAAGTGTGTCAGTAATCGACCTGCGAACGCTCGAGGTAACAGGGCTTGTTACTGTGGGCAAGAAACCCCGGGCAATAGACGTCAATCCGGAGACACATATTGCCGCAGTTGTGAATGAGAAGGATAACTCCGTCACGATCATTGATCTTACAAATTGGCAAACCTCTTTTATCCCTGTAGATAAACATCCTATCGCTATAGCCGTCAATCGATTGGATAACAGCGCTATGGTCGTCTGTGATGAAGATAGGACCATCTTCCACATTGATCTGTCTACCCGTGGAATCGTTGACCGTTACGCCGTTAATAAACGCTCCCGGGGAGTTGCAGTCAATCATTTCACGAACATAGCGGCCGCTGTCGATGACAAAACTGATAGCCTTACCTTGATACAATTGCCCAACCCTCTTCCTAAGATCAATTCCGTTACCCCTGACACCGCCTTTCGTGGCAACGGGCCGATAGGAATAATGATTGAAGGTTCAGGATTCATTACAACAACCGCCGTCTCTACCCTTCATACCAAGTTTATAGACAATCATCACCTTGAGGTGACAATCCCCAAAAATATCCTTGCAAAGACAGGGGCTTACCAGATAGTCATCTCCAACCCGTTGCCTCAGGGAGGTTCTTCCAATCCTGTTGATCTTCGGATTAACAACCCCGTGCCGGCCCTTAGCGTGCTCGATCCTGCGGAGGCGATGGCAGGGACCTCGGGGCTGATTGCAACTATTTACGGCACAGGTTTTTTTGAAGATGCAACTACCTATTATATTAACGACATACCAAGGACATTCACCCAGACAGATGCTATGAAACTTCAAATCCAACTCACTTCCTCTGACCTTGAGGTTGGGAAATACCTTGAAATAACTGCCCAAAACCCTCCTCCCGGCGGAGGAAGTTCAAACTCGCTGACCTTCACGGTATTAAATCCAATCCCGGCTCTTTCCTCCCTATCCCCGGCTTCCATTACGGCAGGGAGCCCTGACCTTACACTTGCGCTGGCCGGCGACAATTTTGTCAAGAATGCCGCCGCCTATTTCAATAACAATCCCGTTCAAACGGCCTATATCAACAGCACTCGTATAGACCTATACGTACCCGCAGATGCCATAAGCACAGCCGGCATCTACCCGGTAAAAATTGAAAATCCTTCACCGGGCGGCGGCACATCGGAGACTCTCAATCTTGTTGTCACCAAGACGTCAAGCGTGGAACCGCTTCCCGAAGGAAGCTACGGCAAACTTTATGAAGACCTGATCCCTGCCGATGCGACGATAAAAAAATATGATCCCCGGCGCTTTGCCATCATAACGGGGCGGATACAGGACAGGGCGGGAAATGCCTTTGCCGGCTTGAAGGTTTCGATAAAAGAACACCCTGAATATGGCACAAAACAAACCGACAGTACCGGTGGGTTTTCAATTCCGGTAGAAGGAGGCGGGGTCATAACGGTCGTGTACGAAAAGGACGGTTTCATAACAAGCCACCGCCAGGTCAACGTATCGTGGAACAATATCGCGAATGTCGAAAATGTCATCCTCCTTCCGGAAGATGCCGTTGCCACGACGGTATCTTTCAATGGAAATCCTGCAACGGTTGCTACGCACAAAAGCTCAACCATAACAGACGAATTTGGCAGCCGTTCTCTGACCATGGTTTTTACCGGGGATAACCGAGCCTATACCAGGGATTCAAACGGAAACGAGGTGGAGCTTGCATCAATAACAACCCGCGCCACGGAATTTGCTACCCCTGAGTCCATGCCGGCAAAACTTCCTCCGAATTCCGCATATACCTATTGTGCAGAACTATCAGTTGATGGTGCGGACAAGGTAAGGTTTGAAAAACCGATAACTGTGTACGTCGATAACTTCCTCGGCTTCAATGTCGGCGAAATGGTCCCCGTCGGCTATTACGACCGTGACCGGGGGATATGGGTGCCTTCCAATAACGGCGCGGTCGTGAGGCTTCTTGATACAAGCGGCGACGGCATAGTTGATGCGTTCGACAATACCGGCGACGGGAATCCCCATGGCGCAATAGTGGGATTAAACGATTCCGCTATTTACCGACCCAATAGCACCTATTGGCGCGTCGAGTTGGATCACTTTACCCCTTGGGATTGCAACTGGCCATACGGGCCTCCTGCTGATGCAAGGCCCCCCAATCCGAAGGGAACGCCTGTTTACGACAATCAGGAAGAAAACGATGATGTGGATTGCACCAACTCATATGTTGAGCGCCGCAATCGCATCTTCCATGAGGATATCCCGATTCCCGGTACGGACATGACTCTCCATTACACAAATAAACGGGTTAAAGGGTACAAAACCACGGTTGCCATCCCCGTGACCGGAGAAACTGTTCCCGCCAGCCTGCAAAGCATCATCGTAATGATGGAAGTCGCCGGCCGCAGCTTTGTGACCCACATGCAGCCCCTCCCGAACCAGAAGGTTGAATATGTCTGGGACGGACTCGATTATTTGGGAAGAACGGTTAATAGCACGGCAGATGCCATGATCAGCATAGGCTTTGTTTATCAGGCAGTTTATTATTCGGCCAGAAGTGATTTTGCCCAGTCCTTTGCCCAGGCGGGCACAAATGTGACGGAAATAGAAAGCCGTGAAGAGATAACATCATGGCAGCACAGCATTGTCATGATTGATCGCGGAGGAATAAGTAATTTTGGAGAAGGATGGACGCTTTCCCCGCATCATTATGCAGGTTTGGCAGGGACCAACGCCCTTTTTAAGGGCGATGGTACAACCATGAAAAGTAGCTTGGCAATCATCTCTACGGTGGCCGGAAACGGTCAGGCTGGCTACAGCGGCGACGGGGCCCAGCCGGGCAGGGGATGCTTAGTTGGCCATTTGGCGCCGCCGTGGATAGCGGGGGGAATGTCTTCATAGCGGATGATGCAAACTTTCGCATAAGAAAGGTGGATAAAAACGGCATTATTAGGACTGTGGCCGGTAATGGGGCATACGGTTACAGCGGCGACGGAGGTCCGGCTTTGCAAGCCAAACTTAAAACTACAATGGGGGTGTCAGTTGATAGCGCTGGTAATATCTTTATAGCCGATGCAGGAAATTATCGAATTAGGAAGGTCGATGCCAATGGTGTTATTATCACTGTGGCCGGCAATGGAACATGGGGCAACAGTGGAGATGGGGGGCCTGCGGTACAGGGTCGATTAAGTTGGCCGATTGGAATAGCGGTGAATAATAAGGGGAATATTTTTATAGCAGATAATGGAGACAATCGCATAAGAATGGTGGATGCCTACGGTGTGCTTTCTACCGTGGCCGGCAATGGAGTTAATGGCTATAGCGGAGACGGTGGCCCCGCTATACAGGCAAGTCTCAGCTATCCATATGGTGTAGCCGTGGATGGCGCCGGAAATATCTATATAGCCGATACGTATAATAATCGCACACGAAAGGTAGGTACAAATGGTATGATTATGACCGTGGCCGGCAATGGGGCAAACGGCTATAGCGGCGACGAAGGCCCTGCTACTCTGGGGAAGCTGAGCTATCCCGTGGGTGTGGCGGCAGATAGCACGGGGAATGTCTTTATAACGGATTACGGAAATAGTCGCATAAGGAAGGTCTCTTCATCCGGTGCTTTTAAATCAATTTCTGCAACCGGTCAGACTATCATCGCCGACGATAACGGCATGGGCTATATTATGGACAGCGCTGGCTTGCATAGGTCAACCATTGACCTTGCTACCGGGAAAACCCTGCTGACTTTCGCTTATAACGAGGCGAACCGGCTTACATCCGTCACCGACCGCTTCGGCAACCAAACAACAATACAGAGAAATGGCGGGGGGGTTCCTGTATCCATCACCTCTTCCTATGGTCATGTCACTTCGCTGTCTATTGACGCTACCGGCAAACTAACCAGTGTGGCTTATCCGGACAACTCCTCCTATTCCTTTGTCTATACCGAAGACGGGCTTATGATCGATGAATTTGACCCTCAAGGCAACAACTTCCGTCATCAGTACGATACAGGCGGCAAGATCGCCGCGGTGCTTGATCCCGAGGGCGGCGTTTGGAGCTATACGCGGAGCGTCGATGATGCGGGCTATGCCACAACCGGCATTCTGACAGCCGAAGAGAACCTCACGAAATATGTGGATCACACGGACTCAACCGGCGCCTCCACCTCCGTAAAGACCGACCCTGCGGGTGCTACCGCAATGACCTCCGGTTCAGCCGACGGTCTTACCGAGACAATACAGCCCGCCTGCGGGATGAAGACGACCAGGAAGTACGATCTCGATTCCGCATATAAATACCCCTATCTCAGGGAACAAACAACCCTGTCTCCGGCAGGACTGACCCAGACGGCAACAGACACCCGAACCTACCAGGATACAAACGCCGACCAGATGCCGGACCTTATCACCGAAACAAATAAGCTGAACGGAAAGACCTGGACATCGACCCACAATACCCTGGCGGGGACAATCACCAACACCTCTCCGATGGGAAGGCTTGTGACCCTCAATTATTATCCTGCCAAGCTTCTTGCACAAAATTTAACGGTTCCGGGCCTCCATCCGGTAACATATGGATACGACGAGAAAGGCAGACTGGTAAGCACGACCGTGGGCGGCAGGACAACGGCGATTTTCTATGACGGCAGCAGCAATATCGATAATATAACAACCCCGGACAATAGGACCGTTCGCTTTACTTATGACCGGCTGGGCCGGGTTAAAAGTGAGATCCTGCCCGATAATGCCGTCATAAGGTATGATTATGACAATAACGGCAACATGACCGTTCTCACCAATCCGAATAATATCGGCTATAATTTTGTTTACACGGGTGTCGATCTGCGAAAAACTATGACCATGCCCGCATCGGGAAGCTATCGGTATGCCTATGACAAAGAACGGAACCTGAATTCCATTCTGTTTCCGTCTGGAAGGCAGATTACAAATACCTATTCAAACGGACTATTAAGCGCAACGACCACGCCCGAAGGGTCAACGAACTATACCTATAACTGCGCCTCTTTTCTTAAACAGGCGATAAAAGGCACGGAGAATCTGACCTATGCCTACGATGGCTCGCTTTTGACAACAGACACCCGCACCGGGCTTCTTAATCGGGACATTGGTTATACCTACAATAATGATTTCAGGCTCTCTTCCCTGACCTATGCCGGAGGATCGCAATCCCTTACCTATGACAATGACGGGTTGCTGACCGGCGTCGGTTCCTTCGCCATAACAAGAAATGCCTTAAATGGACTGCCGGAAAACATAACCGACGGCGCCCTCTCTATTGTCCGCACCGTAAGCGGCTATGGGGAAATGGACGGCCTTTCTTATGCCATAGGAGGCGGCAATAAATACAGCTACAGCCTGACCAGAGATCTGGCCGGCAGGATTATTCAAAAAGTAGAAACCATCGCGGGGGCAAACAATGCCTATGATTACGCTTACGACAGCAACGGCAGGCTAACGGAGGTAAAGAAAAACGGGGTTGTCACGGAAAGCTTCACTTATGATGCCAACGGGAATCGTTTAGCAGAAGGAAGCCGGGCCTATAGCTATTCCACCGAAGATCACATCATAAACGCCGGCAGCGATACCTACCACTTTGACGCCGATGGCCTCCTGATTCAGAAGATTACTTCGGCAGGAACAATGGCGACGAGTTATTCATCCCGTGGCGAACTTCTTTCTGTCACCCTGCCGGGCGGCACGGTAATAACCTATGACCATGATCCCCTGGGAAGAAGAATTGCAAAGAGAGTTAACGGAGCCGTCACCGAGAAATATTTCTGGAAAGACGCCGTAACCCTGCTCGCCGTTTATGATGGCAGCGATAATCTACTGATGCGGTTCAACTACGCCGACGGGAGATTGCTGGTTTCGATGACCTGCAGCGGGAGCGCCTACTATCTCCTTTATGACCAGATAGGTTCCCTGCGAGCCGCTGCCGATGTTTCCGGAGTCATAACAAAACAGATTGACTATGACTCATTCGGTAATATAATTAGTGATACAAACCCATCATTTTCTGTACCCTTTGGTTTTGCCGGCGGACTGCATGACCGGGATACAGGCTTAGTTCGCTTCGGTTATCGCGACTACGATCCGGCTATAGGCAGATGTACCGCTAAAGACCCGATAGACTTCGCCGGCGGGGATGCGAATCTTTATGGGTATGTTCAAAATGATCCGGTGAACTTTTCCGACCCCTCGGGACTTCTTGCATTCCCCTGGCATTTTGGGATTACTTATGTTGCTGCGCGTGATTCAGGTGCTGGCGTGTGGGATAGTCTCAAGTTGGGGTGGAATGCTATGGCCGTTGATTTTGCATCGGGGTCACAGGGAAGGAGTGCAGATGTTACCATGCAGCATGCAATGGCTGGGATCCTTCCTTATGGTCGTCCTCAAAACGTCGAACAGGCACTTGCAGCTACAAATGACTTTATCCAAAACAGTAGCACGACCGGCAATATTGCTAGTGCAATTCATGCTGCGCAAGATTTGGCGACGCCGGGACATGCAGGTCAGTTATGGGAAGGCTTTTCAGCTTCGCATGTGTTAGGGGATATATTTCCCTCTTTGAACACAATTAATCAAGCATATCAAAATACTAAGAACTGTTTAAAGTAGCCTGATACATCGTAAAGGTGCGGAGAGATGAAAAATGGGAAAAATTACCCTCTTTTTTTATGTTGTATTGATGCTTATAGCCCAAGCGGTAATGGGAGAGTGCACCTTGGCTCTTGATCAAACACCCGTCACGTCTTCAGAATCTGGTGATATTATCATTGCTTCTCATGTTATATTTACACCCTTAGAGAGAATATTGCTTATCCGTAAAGATTCAGAATATTGTGCAATTAAATTTACTAAGTTTTGGTCGAAAAATACCTCTGAAGTCGGTTCGGTCTTTGTAGCAAGCGGGGCTGATGAATATGCCATGTATGAATCGTATTACCAGAGCGATAAGACGGGAGATTTTTCAAAAAGCAATGTTCAATTCAAAAAGGATAAGCTTTCTTCTCCCAAGCCTCGTGGAATAGGCCGATTTGCCTTTAGTTTTGGGAATAAAGAAATCAAATGTGGAGCGATTCAACTTCATTGGAGCGGTAAAGGCTGGGTACATTTTTATGGTGGCGATCAAAAAGAAGGCGATTACGGCATAGAGCTGGCGCCAACGAAATGGACCAATATCTCGCAGGTCAATGTCTTTGATCCCAGAGTGAAATGGTACAGATATGATGCGAAGCGGCAGGATATAAAAATCCCTATAGACCGGCTATGGGACGACAAGGAAGGTGGGTGGTGAGAGCAGAAGCCACTCCATGCTGACGGGCAAGTCTCCAGACACACCGCATTATCCAAGGATTGTTTGGATGGCCTTTTTTAGACATTGCTGATCTTTAGCTTGGATTTATCCCATCTTTCTGATGACGAGGCCTTTCTCAACGGTGGTAAAGATGGGTTTTATGACGGAATGTTTGATAAGACCTGCCGTTTCCCATTGCTCGGCCGCCACTTCGCCAAAGGAGGGCGCAGGTTTTATCCGACCGGTTATGGCCATGAGCACGAGATCGGGACGGCTGCTATGTTTGTGGTTGAGCTGACTATCACGGCGTACCGCTTTTTGGCGGTTGTCTGATCGGTAAAGGGAAAAGGGATCAGGACGACATCGCCGAACTCATGGTCGGTCATATGCGGTGTCCTCCTGATTGTCCCACACGTCATGGAAGGCCTTTCCGAAAGCTTTGCCGCCTCTCTGATCGGCCGCATGTCTTCATCGCGAAGTTGCAGAAAATCAACAAAATCCTCCACTTCATGCTCTCTTTCCGGGGGGCAATGCCCGGATTTTTTCCATCAGCTCCGCTTCCCGATAGCTGGCGTCTTGTGAGTTTTGTCCTATATCCATAGGCTGCCTCGCTGACTTAAATTTCTGCCGCGTATGCCTTTTTTGCCTTGGCGTCTCTCAGCAGGCTGTCAAGGACATAAACGACGAGACAAAAAAATCTCTTGACACCTGCTACGTACCTAGTTACAGTTTTTATGCATGATTCAAAAATTCAAACATAAAGGGCTTAAGCAATTATTCGAATCTGGTATATTAAGTGGTGTCAATCCCCAGCACGTAATGCGACTTAGGAAAATTCTTGCTCTCCTTGAAACGTCTGAAACTCTTGAAGATATGGATTTACCTGGTCTGGGATTGCACCCACTCAAAGGTAATCGTAAAGGAATTTGGGCGGTTAAAATCAGTGAGAACTGGCGCATTACGTTTAAGATTCAAAACGGAGACACCTTTGATGTAAATTATGAAGATTATCATTAGGGAGGGGAAAATGACTATGTACAATCCGCCACATCCTGGCGAAATAATAAGAGAATTTTGTGTTGAGCCACTTAATATCAACGTAACAGAAGCAGCCAGAGCTCTTGGTGTTACAAGAAAAACTTTTTCAGCACTTTTAAATGGCCATTCGGGCATTAGCCCTGAAATGGCATTAAGGTTATCAAAAGTATTTGGTCGCACACCAGATGGGTGGCTCCGGCTCCAGCTCCAATACGATCTATGGAAAACAAGGCAATCTATTGATGTTGGGAACTTGAAACGAATTGAAGCCGCATGAGTTCAAATTTATCGGATAACCATTGGGTGGTGAGAATGGGAACATTTCGGTGATTTTCAGGTTAGCTTAGTGGCCTGCCTCTCACCCAAAACATTCGCTCCGCTGCGCGGCGCGAACCGACTGTTCAACCGGCAGAACCTCCTGGTGCAGAGCCTCCTGTATAATCAGACGCTATCGCGTCCATTATACAGGAGAACCCGCCGGTCAACTCGCACATTAGGTGATAGACCCTTAAGGTTCCGAGTATTTCAATAGGATCCTCCTTTACTAAGTCGAGAATTTTGAATTTAATTCGGGGAAACTTCCCGTATTTTTAAAGCAGGGAATAAAATTCACTTTTCCTATTGCCAGATCAAAATCACATGTTATACTGACGCATCTTTTCGTCACGGTCTCTCCTTCAAGGTTTTAGTTTCCCAAAACGTACCCTAAAGAGAGACCGTGATTTTTTCAATTTACTTCTTGACCAAACTTGTGAACGTTACCAGAATATTAAAGACATAGGCAACGGTTATCACAGGCTACAATTTGAGGCGAATGACATTAAGGTTATTATATATGTGACTTCGCGCGGTGATCGCCGTGAGGACATTTACCTTTGCGAGGCGGATCGGCACGTTTGGCTGGAGATTTTCGGTGATGTCTGTAAAAGATTCAATTAGGCATGTCATGCTTGGTGCCAGATGACCAATCACTATCACATTGTGGTGGAAACAGTCGAAGGAAATCTCTCGCAAGGCATGCGACATCTCAACGGAGTTTATACCCAGAGGCTCAACCGCGCTCATCGCCGCGTCGGTCACGTTTTTCAGGGCCGCTACCGGGCCATTATGGTGGAGAAGGATGCGTACCTTCTGGAATTGATGCGTTATGTGGTACTCAATCCCGTGCGGGCTGGCATGGTTGCTCAGGTTGAGGATTGGTTATGGAGTTCCTACAGCGCCATGGTTGGCGTGTCCCACCGCCCGGACTGGCTGCAGACTGACTGGGTGTTAGCGCAGTTCGGGAATACGCGCGGAGAGGTTGTGACGGCCTATATGGACTTCGTCCGTGCCGGGGTGGGACAGCCCAGCGTGTGGGACTCCTTGCGTGGACAGATTTATCTGGGCTCGGAGGCGTTCATGAACCGCGTACAAACATTTTTCACAAACAGATCCGCAATGACCGAAATCCCGCGTATCCAACGTCGCCCCTTAACCAAGTTACTTGAATACTATCGCGATACAATGGCAGACCCCAAGGCCGAAGTGGTTACGGCTTAAGCCACTGGCGACTATACCATGCAGGAAATCGAAATGTTTTTCGGAGTTCATTATGCGACTGTAAACCGGGCGGTGAAAAAGCATGGAACAGAGATGCGTGATTGCAAGACCCCTTTCTTCCCTGGTCGCTCCATACCGTCAGATGAGAAAATCGTTATGCGTGAGATTAATTCAAACCAAAAGGAGGTAATCATCATGAAAAAGACATTGATTTTTCTGTTGAGCTTTATCGGAGCAATGCTATTTGTTGACAGTAGTTCTGCGCCTTTTCTTTTGCCATTTGTATTTGCTCACTGTGATACTTTTGATGGCCCGGTAGTCAAAACCGCAAAGGTTGCACTCGAAAAGGGGAATGTTACACCTATACTAAAGTGGGTGAAAAAAGAAAATGAAGCGGAAATAAGGGACCTGTTCAAAAGGACACTCACAGTCAGAAGCAAAGGAAAAGAGGCTCAAGAACTTGCAGACATGTATTTTCTGGAAACACTCGTCAGGCTGCACCGTGCAGGTGAGGGGGAGCCTTATAATGGCTTAAAACCTGCCGGCGTTGTTGAACCGGCTGTAGTCGAAGGAGACAAAGCACTTGAAAGCGGGTCGGCTGATAACCTTGTAAAACTTATTGCAGAGGCGGCCGCAAAGGGGATACGTGAGCGTTTCTCCAAAGCGAAAGAGGCAAAGAAACATGCCGACTACAGTGTTGAAGCCGGTCGTGAGTTTGTGGAAACATATGTTCAGTTTACCCATTATGTAGAACGGTTACATGTTGATTCTATTGCTGAGGTTGAACATCATCACGGTGCATCCAAGGCTGCAACCGAAGAACATCATAAACACTAACTTAAAATAGCGGAAGCATAAAAAATCGCTCAAGAGGAACGCGGCAAGAAGCCGCCGCGCTGATTCCGCATAACCCGCTCCGCTCAACCATAGCAGGCTCCGCTTATTATACGGAATCCGCTTAGTTCCGCCGTTATGGCCCTAAAAATAAACCTTTCAAATAATCCAATTGATGTGTATGATATGGCTGATATATACACATAGGAGGTAAGAAATGAGAACGAACGTAGTTGTAGATGACGATCTGATGGAATCCGCCCTCAAGGTATCCGGCCTCAGAACAAAAAAGGATGCCATAGAAGCGGGATTGAAACTGTTGGTGCAAGTCAAACGCCAGAAAGAAATCAAGCGTTTTCGAGGAAAACTCAAATGGTCTGGCAATCTCGACGAGATGAGGTTAGACAAATGATTCTCGTTGATTCGTCCGTATGGGTCGACTACTTCAACGGTATTAAAACGTCTCAGACGGACTGGCTGGATTCTTCACTTGGAAATACACCCATCATCATAGGTGATCTTATCCTTACCGAAGTTCTTCAGGGATTTCAGCATGATAAAGACTTCAAGATAGCGAGGGACCTTCTCTTAGGTATCCCATTTGTGCCGATGGGAGGACAGGTATTAGCCTCAGAGAGCGCTATGAACTATAGATTATTGAGGAGAAAAGGCGTGACCGTGAGGAAGACCATAGATGTCATTATTGGAACTTTCTGTATCCACCGCCGTCTAATATTGTTGCATGACGACAGGGATTTCGATCCGATGGTTAAGTTTTTAGGCTTGGAGATAATCGACGCATAACGAATCAATCCACCGGACGCTCGTTCCTCGCGCCGGTGATTATTTTGTTCGGTTTGAAAAATAAATTATGCCCGTGCGCGAGAAAGTGGGACTCTGGTAAGAAAATAAGTAATTCATCTCATGTAGATAGCAACGACGCGGGAAGATAGTAGAATGAATGGAGGATAAAGAATGTCGACGCCGATCAAGATTTTCATTGGAAAAACAG
>DATESZ010000002.1:0-8522 GCA_035283845.1 Syntrophales bacterium
GATATGAGCAGGTCAATTTGCTGATCGATAAAAAGAGGGGGCTTGGTATATTGCATTACCAAGCCCCCGTATAAGTAACCCGCCATGGTGCGCATATCGGGCCGAGGCCCGTAGAGGCGTGGCAGGTGTTGTTCAAGGAAGTTGCTTGTCCTTTAACAGAAAATAAAGATTGCGTCAACGTATTTTTCACTTACGCCGTTACCTCCTGCAAGAGGTCTAAAATATCTTTTTCCAGGGCTTTGATGTCCTGC
Source organism: Syntrophales bacterium (assembly GCA_035283845.1). Taxonomy (GTDB): domain Bacteria; phylum Desulfobacterota; class Syntrophia; order Syntrophales; family JACQWR01; genus DATESZ01. The sequence goes on from DATESZ010000002.1 coordinate 252, forward strand.
TCAATGGCATCCAGTGGCCGTGGCGGTTCATATCGGTAGAAATGGCGATTGAGCGGGATTTCATAGCCGACTTTGGTCTTGCTATGGTCAATCCATGCATCGGGCACGTGAGGAAGCACCTCCCGCTTGAAATATGCCTCGATGTTTTCCTTCAGAGGGACATTTTCCGTATCCCGGAGATTACTGTCCGCCTCCGGCTTCCCCTTGGTATCAAGACAGATGGCAGCGGTCTCATCCCTTTCACCAAAGGCTTCTATTATGATCTTCAATTCAGCGGCAGAAAGTCGAATTCCTGATGTATGATCAAGCGCTTTAAGTTCTGCCAGGAATTCGGCACGATCCTTAATGAGCCTTTCTCCTGTTGTCTTCCCCAAGTCGGCAAGAAACTTTCTTATTGAATCCTGCCTTGCCTTGCCCTCCTCGATCTTTTGACGGCGAACAATCTCGCTCTTTTTGTCGCTCTCGGCAATTTTCTTAAATGCCCTGATGTCATCCAGACGAGTAATACGTTCTGCACTGGCCTGGAAGTTCAGGCGGAGAGGTCTTTCTACGGTAATTTTATTGTAGCCGAAATCGCTGTTGTCGAAAATCTTGGAGACGATAACCGTCTTTTGATTGCCATTTGTGGTCACCGTTCGTGATTCTTCATGGGTGAAATTACCGTAAATCCGGGTGATGTCGGCAATCTGGTCCGGTCTGCCCTCTTCGCCGTCGCCTATCTGGTTGCGCTTGTTTCCCAGACTCTTGCGCATCTTGACGTAAAATTCGCGGGCATCAATAAGCTGGATTTTCCCCTTGCGGCGCTTTTCCTTCCTGTTGCTAAGGACCCAGATATAGGTGGAAATTCCGGTGTTATAAAAGAGCTGATCGGGCATGGCGACAATCGCTTCCAGCCAGTCATTCTCAATAATCCAGCGGCGAATGTTTGATTCCCCGCTTTCCGCGTCACCGGTGAACAAGGGTGAGCCATTGAATACAATGGCAATGCGACTGCCTCCTTCTTCAGGACGTCTCATTTTGGAAATCATATGCTGAAGGAAAAGCAGTGAACCGTCATTGATGCGTGGCAGTCCAGCGCCAAAACGGCCATCATAGCCCAACTTCTCGTGCTCGTCTGTTATAAACTTGGCTTGCTGCTTCCATTCTACGCCAAATGGTGGATTGGCTAACATGTAGTCGAACAATTCCTTGGGGAAGCCATCTTTTTCAAATGTGCAGCCACGTTTGATGTTGTCGGATTCTTCTCCTTTGATCAGCATGTCGGCACGACAAACTGCCCAGGCTTCATCATTCCAATCCTGGCCGAACAGGTGTGGCTGGGCGGTTGTATTGAATGACCTGATATGCTTTTCAGAAACGGAGAGCATACCCCCTGTTCCGCCTGTCGGATCGTAGATTTTAACCACCACATGGCTTTTACTCAATACCGCCATATCTTCCGGTGGACTGAAAAGAAGGTTTACCATGAGCTTGATAACTTCGCGCGGTGTGAAGTGCTCCCCTGCTTCTTCATTGGATTGTTCCGCCCCGATCCGGATAAGCTCCTCGAAGATATATCCCATCTGCATATTGTCGATCTTGACCGGTGAAAGGTCTATGTCGGGGGAGGCAAATTTCTTTATGACCTCAAAAAGCAGGTTTTTATCGTTCATCTTGTTGATCTGCACACCAAACTCAAATCGCTCGAAAATCTCACGTACATTGGGGGAGAAGGAACTGATGTAGCTGTTCAAATTCAGGGCAATCTGGTTTGGGTCGTCCATCAGCGTTTCAAAGGTCATTTTGGAAAGGTTGTAAAAGGGGACCTTGGTTATCTCCCGCAGCCTGGCATTGATGATATTTTCCGACTTGTCCTGGATCTGATTGAATTCGTTTAATACGGTCTGTTTTGTGGGAACGAGGATGCAGTCAAAGCGTCTGAGTATTGTCAGCGGCAGGATCACCTTACGGTATTCATTCCGTTTGTAAGGGCCGCGTAGTAAATTGCAGATGCTCCAGATAAAATTCGCCATCTGGCTGTGAGTTTGAACGGTCATCCTCTGTGCTCCTCTGGAGAGTAAGTTGGCTACCAATAGCATGATTGTTGATAAATTAACATCAATGATTACAGAGACAAATTCAGACAGTTTTACAGCAAATCTCATTCAACATGCATCAATTTAGCCGCCACACAAGCTCAATAAACCAGTAATAGGATCAAGGCGCGGACATATAACACGCCAGATACCCATTCTTTTGCTTTGCCAGTAGATTGCCAGGTGTGGCTACGATGTTTCTCAATCGGCTCAACTTCGAGTATAAGGCACCGCTATTCGCATGCTAAAAAAATGGTCACCTCTCTCTCTGTCTTCCAATTATCCCGGTCACGCCCTTTGTCGTGCCAAGCATCATTGACCCTGCAGTAAGTGACCGGAACTTAGTGAGGTCTGTCAAGCCCCTAAAAATAATGAAAACAATTGTAAAGATAATTCTTTTAATTATTTTTACTCCCGCGAAAAGACGTGAGCAAGGGGGCGCTATGCTCTTGACAGACCCGCAAGTACCATAGTCCTCCTGTCTGGAAAACAGAGAAAGAGAGAGGGGTGTTATTTATTATAGTAAAAAGGAGGTTGTTATTATTATTGCCGCTCTAATTCTATGCCAGTTTCACCGGTGTAAAAGTGAACCATGATCGCCAGCCATACGGAGCCACCTATTTCATTCCTGAGCGGAGTCTATTCTCCATATGATTAATTTCATTCCATTTAGTTGCTTTAATTCTGATTTGACACTCAGCCTGCCTTATACTATGCTTCATCATCACCTGATGAGGGATGGCTATAGAAGGATGTCAAGGAGCCCTGGAGGCAGATAATTCAAAAGTAAATAGACAGGGTGTAGCTGTTAATTCGCCCCCTCATTTTACCAGCGCACATTTTGCACCGGGGCACATAGCTGTTTCTTGTGAACGCCCTGGCCTCATTTTACCCGATGATTTTGGCTTCCTTTTTCGCCGGCGGTAATACCCATGGTGGTCTACTACTTCGCATCAAATGCACATGGGGCAGCGACCCGTTCTCGGACACCATCCGAGAATATACCACCTGCATTAGGAGCTTCCCGTTAACCTTTGTTTGGTGGTCCGCTGTTACCAACCGAAAGAGGGGGTAGTGGCGCTACCCCTTCTTTTTTAGGTCAAACCTACCGTTGAATCTTCATTTTAATCATACTCACCACACCATAATAACGTTTCAAGCAAATCCTTTTTATTATTCCAGTTTTTCCTTAAAGTCGGGAGGCCACAGTTTTTCTCTATCCACCCGTCTTTCGATGACATCGGAGGAAACTCCGAATATCCTGGCTATCCTTGTAGTAATTCCCGAGAGCACGGCATAGGGATCTGATTTTACATAATCCAGCATGTCATTGCGTTTGAGAACTTCTACGGCATTGTCAATTTCGTGAATGAGGTCAGCGCGAGGAACGAGAAGACGGCCGGCAAACTCGTTGGCTTGGTATTCAAAATATGTGAAGAAAAAAATGGCCGAGTTCATGGGCAAACGAGAACCTCATCCGATTGGCGTATTTTTCATCCATATAATGGTCGTAATCAACGACGATCCCTGACAAATCGGATTGCAGGTGGGCCTCCATGTCGGTTGCTTGCAGGAGACCATGTTTGGGATAGATATAAAGTTTCAGATCGGATTCGACAATGTGCTCCATATCAACAGGTAGCTTCCCTGACGACCAATACCGGTTACGGACGCCTTCCGCACAATCCCAAATATCTTCCACCCTGAGCCATTTGCACCTGAACTCGGCTTGATTCAATGCCTAGTCCTCCTTTTTGAGCAGCTCTATGAGCCTACCCAATTCCTCTGCCGTTGGTTTGTCACTCCTCACCGTCCTGAAAAACAATGGCAATGCATTTACGATTCTTCTGTCCGCTACGATGTCGTCAGGGAGCATCTGCGCCCCAATGCGGGACAGATCCTTCATTTCCTGCCATTCATCCGAGCCCTGCTCGATGCCGATCACCTCTGCGATGCGTTTCAGCTTCTCTTCGTCCTGAGGCGGAGAGAGAAGCCCTCTCTCAATCTTGCTCCAGTTGCTGGCATCCCAATCGATCGCCTGGCAGAATTTTCTTAAAGTAATGTCTCTGGTGATTCTCCTTCCCTTGACAAATTCACCGAACATCTCCCTTCCCCCTTTCTTGGTTCACCTCCATCCATTTCCTTTCTTTCTCTCCCTTGCCTGTGGTTTATTCTTTACCACATGTGGTATAAATAATACCACAAAGGAGGTTTGTCAAGGTATTTCCTCACTATTTTCTTAAGAAATCATAGGCTGTCAAAACCTCCACTCCTTCTTGATCCTGGTCAGGATCTCTTCAGCCTCCGCCAAATCAACATCCGGCTGCGGTTTGATGCTGATGCGCGCCTCTACGATGAGATCGCAACCGGCAAGGGACTTCGATAAATCAGCCACCTCATCAGCCAATGTCTGAACCTCTAACACGCTCAGGGATGCCATGTTTGTCATCCGGCGGCCTCCCGGTGGTTTGGGTTCCGGGTGAGGAATAGGCGTTGCTGCTTCTTTTATTATGAAACCAACTGCTCCGTCATGGCCTAATGAAATCAGTGGTCCGCTGCCGGTGAGGCGGGAAATAAAACCTTGCGCTACCGCGGCGGTCAGCCCTTCCAGAAAAAGCTTTTCTGGCCAAGGCTTGCCGCGTGTCGCCTTTATTTCGGTATACAATTTCCTCATAGTTGTTTTTGGTTCATCTTCCGCGCTCCATGCGCCGGGCAGGGCGGGAGGCAAAAAATCAATGGCAGAACGAGGCTGTGGCGGTCGGTATAACACCGCATCCGGCTCCAGTTGAATGGTGGAAGGCTTTTCTTTGAAGACGCTGTCGTTTCCGTAGACAAGCCAGAGTGCTCCATTTCCCACAGCGGCGCTTATTGCTTGCTGCACGATTTTATAATCGGCGGCGGGAATCGGGCGCGGCTCCGGCGGATAATCCTGGTGGGCCTTTTCCTCGAAGGCGTGCGCTCCGTCAAACCAGGTGTAGAACTCAGAGAGGCGCACCCCTCGGTCGTCTTCCGGCCAGAGGCCCGCCAGCGCATCCGGAATAACGGCGGATGGGTACAAGTTGGTTAATTTTGCACTCGCCGGGAGCCATGCCTCGGCTGTCTGTTCCCATTCGACCATATCAATCGCGCTGCGCCAATACCACTGCACCGACCCATCAGATCGCCGGCAGCAGAGGGCCAGCACCCCCCGCCTTACGGCATCTTCGATGGTGTTGAGCACGACTTGTCGGCTCATGAGTTTAGGCAATTTGGCCTGTTGCCCGAAGGCGGCATAAAGATCGCGCACCCGGATGAAGGGGTCTGTATGCGGCCAGACAGAGTAAGGGCCGCCCGGCATGAGGGCCTCGGCATCCATTCGCTCCCGGAAGAGCCGCAAATCTTTCTCCACGAGCAGGGCAGCCATCAGCGACTGAGCACCGATCGTAATCTTCCGGGCAAGGATGGAACCATCTGCATGGAGATAGATTACGATCTCGTAGGCATTTTTCACGGCGGTCTGCGCATCTTTCAGGGTCTCTTTCTCCCGATCCTTGACGATACGCTGCTGATTGGCATCCAGTTCCTTAAAGTGGCTGGAATTCCTAATGTCTTCCCAGGCCATCCAGTCGGCAATATGTTGTTCCGCTTCGAGCAGGCCTGTCACGCTGGGAGTTACTAAGAGCACGATATTTTGATAAGTCCGCCGGTAGGTCGATGATGAGGAGGTGCGGATAAAATCGGCCGTTTTCGGCTGAGGCGGGTCGCCGAGTATTCCGGCATAATCGGCGCCCAGGACGACCAGTCGAAACTGTCCATCGTCTGCCACATCGGCAGGTGTCGCGGGCAGGGCATGGGATTTCACATGTGTATCCAGATCTGCATATAAAGGCGGACATTTTGTCCGCGCCAGTTCGTCGAATTTGCTTTTCGCATGTTTCAGGGCCTGACGTTTATAAGAATCATGGATTTGATTCAGGTTCGGTTTCGGCCCTAACCGCCAGTAACGAGGGACGCCCGTTCCGGCCTCTGTAGCGTCGCATTCCTCCAGATACCAGGAGCTTTTATACCAGGCCAAAAGTCCGGCGTTCAAGACGGCGGGCATGTCGCAGGTGGCTGCCAAAAGCCAGCGCAGTTCATTCATGTCCGCCTGCTCGCCGAGAGGCTGTGAATAAATAAAGGCCGCGATACAGGCTGCCTCGATTTCCCGCCCCGTGAGGGTGGCGGCATCGGCTTTTTGCGCCTCCCGCGCCCGCGGAAGCTCCGTGCGGAGGTTTTCCGGCCAGGGAGGTTGATTTGTGCCGGTCACGGAATCCCGGGCCGCTGAGGCAATCTTCAAGAGGGCCTCGCTCAATCCCTCCTGCCCCGGCGCCATAAGAAACACCTGCGGGCCGATCAAAGGCGAATCATCCCACGGTTCGGCATCGCGGAGGGCCATGGCAAAGGTTTGCAGGACGCCGCGCGTCCGTTGGAACTGGTGCAGATCGGTCCACTTCCCGAAGAAGCGATCCAGCAGGTCCGGGTGAAAAGGATAGGCTTTTTTTAGACGATCCTCGGAGTCTGGCATCTTGGCCCGGATCGGTTCCATAGCCTTCATCCTTGCCCAGAAGGCCAGGACATGTTTATGATGCTCCGTTTCACTTTCCGGAAAAGTCTCGAACATCCTTCGCCGCAGTAACTCGGCCAGGTCGTCCTTTTCCACGGGCGTCTGGATCGATGCCTGTCTGCCCAGACCGCCGTTACAGGCATTGAGGACGGCATCTCCCACATCATCCTTTTTGCCGGGTTCCGAAGCCAGCAGGGAAACAACCAGGCAGGACCGCTCCGATGTTTCGACAGCCTGGGCCAGTCGCTGGAAGAAATTCTTCAGCCGGTCATACCAGAAGGTGCCCCGATCCTTGCTTTCTCCCGTGGGGTCAGGCGAAGCAGCATCGTGCGCCCACATGAGGAACTCATCGATCATGATCAGCGCGCCCTGTCCCTTAGACTCCACCTCTTGCAGGATTTCCGACCAGAGGGTATCGGCGGGCGGCGTATCGAAATCGGGCTCACCTTCGTCTCTTTGAAGAATATCAAGTCCCCTCTGGCCGAGCAGTTGCCAGGCAATAAGGTTCCATGGCATCCGAAAGCTGCGCACTTTCCCTTCCGGGGAGCGGCCCTCGCCGCCCGCCTTCCAGTCCACCTTGTCGAAAGAAACGGCGGCAATCCGCGCAACCGGCGGATCCTTCATCTGTGCATCCTTGAGGATCATGCCCACGGAGGTCTCTTTTTTGGGCAGACCCGGGCCGAGGGTAGTCAAATAATAGAGGGCAGTGAGGGTGTGGGACTTCCCACCGCCGAAGGTTTGGGAGACATTGATGATAGACTCGCCTCCTGGTGAGCCGGCGAGGCGTTTCAATACCGCCTTGCAGAATTGCCGTAGATTGTACGTGGCGAAGGTAGTAGAAAAGAAACGGACGGGATCGCAGTAGTAAGGCTTTTCCCCCGGTCCGCCGAAGATGACCTTGTGCAGATCGATGGCGAAATCGCTGGCCGTAAGCAGGCGATCACGGATCTCCCGCTGGAGCGTGCACACCTCTTTCCAGGGTTCGATGACAGAAGACTTTTTCATTCGTTGGCCTCCCTTCCACTTTCATTGTACTCAAAAAGAGACGTTTCCATGACCTTGTTGTCCACGAGAATCGTCCGCTTGCCCAATTTCAGGTAGTTTGCCAGGGATTCAACCAGTTGCCGTTCCGTTTCCTGCCGATCCCGGACGGCCAGTTCCCGGACGGCCTGGAGCAAGGGCAGGAAGGCCTTATCATTGGCCAGCCCCCAGTTGTCGAAGGCCTGCCGGACATCGGCGACGCGGTTTTTCTGAAAGAGCACCAACAACCGCTGCAACCTGTCGATGAGCGGCGCTTGCAGCCCGGCGCGCGTCTCCCCCAGACCCTCGCGATCGGTTCGTTCCTGCAGGCGGAGGAGGCGACACTGGTTGCCCTTGCCTTCACCGGCAGCCTCACCACTTTCGGATTCTTCATCGCGCGGACGTCCCCGTTTATTTTGACCGCCCTGTTCGATGATATGCCAGACCAATTTGAGCCTGGTTTCGGTTTCCCCGCAGGCATTGGCGTAGAGGATGCAAGCCCCTGCGGGCGCCGGTTCAAGACCGAAATAGGCACGGTGGAGGAGGTAATACTGGGTGACGGCATCGATCTCCAACCCTTCCCCGCGTCCCTGA
>DATESZ010000003.1:0-7848 GCA_035283845.1 Syntrophales bacterium
AGGAACGGAGCCACATGAGGACCTCATCATTAATGAGGCGCCCTTGACAGATAAATGGATTGGTCGACATGGATCCGCTATACCACAGACAGAAACGTGAGTCCAGTCAAAAAAGAAGATTACGAGACCTGAGTAGTTACAAAATATTATTAATTTTCAAATCGTTACTCTCCTCTCCCTTGATGGGAGGGGATTAAGGGGAGGGTGAAAAAAGCATGTTGTCCACCCCCACCCTCACCCTCCCCCGTCACAGGGGGAGGTGATAATTTGATGATATTACTAAATTATTTCATACCCACGGTGCCAAGAGTGTATAAAGGTCAGCCCTCAAGGGGAGGGGGTGAGGGGGAGGGTGAAAGGCATTTTCGGATGAAAGAGAGTATTTCAAAAAGAATTGAACAATTTTAACTTGACTGTCACAGGGAAAGATGGGAGGGTCGTGTCATTGTGTATTTTCATTATCAAGAAAGGAGAAAATTATGAGTGTAAATGTTCTGTTAGAAGTGCAATCTAAACCGGAGAAAATTGATGAATTAAGATCTACTTTCAAAAATATACTTCCTGATACCCGTTCGTACGATGGTTGCCAGGGGATTAAAATGGTCGGAAATCAAGATGACCCTTGCAATTTGGTATTGATTGAGAAATGGGCTTCTCGTAAACAATATGAAAAGTACATTGTTTGGCGCACTGAAACTGGAGCATTAGAAAAACTTGGCACCATGTTATCCCAACCGCCAAGTATTCGTTATTATGACGATATCGACGCTTAAGTTTTTATTACGAAAGATAGTAGTCAATTCAAACGTTAAAAATCCTGGATTTGATTAGGCGACAGGATTTAAGACGTTTCATTGTAGCAATTGCTCATAGGGGAACATCCATGAAGTCTTTCAGAGAGGAGCTATGGTTTAATATCCCAAGCAGAAGGGGTTTCGTCAATATTACTCCCCAGGTTGAACAATGCCTCAAGAAAAGTGGTGTTACCGAGGGCATAATTCTTGTTAATGCGATGCATATCACCGCCTCTGTTTTCATCAATGACGATGACCCCGGGCTTCATCAGGATTATGAAGAATGGCTGGAACAATTAGCGCCCCATGAGCCCACATCAAAATACCGGCACAATAGGACGGGTGAAGACAACGGCGATGCACACTTGAAAAGGCAAATTATGGGCAGAGAAGTTGTCGTTGCAGTTACAAAAGGCAAGCTTGATTTTGGACCCTGGGAGCAGATTTTCTATGGAGAGTTTGACGGCAGACGGAGGAAACGGGTCTTGATTAAGATTATTGGGGAATAATGCCCTCTTAGTTATCTCCGCATCGAGCTTTCAGCAAAGCAACATCCGCCTGATCAAGTTCAATGGAATCTGACTGGTTTACCCTGTACATCAGCGCACTTGGCTTATCACTGTGCTGCAACCCCAATGCGTGGCCAAATTCGTGAGTTAATACACGTATAAGACTTTTGCGGTTGCCGAACTGATAGATGGTTATGGTTTTCTTTCCTTTTGCGGCGACATAACTCCCTTCATTGAACTCATTGACAAGAGGCTCTTTCGTATCCCGGTAATTGACCAAGTCGAGATTAAGATTGGTGGCAATCTCATTTATTACAACAACAATGTTATTTATCCTCTCGGCAAGCCCCTTCATTTCTTCTTGCTGCGCCTGAAGATGATTGTGTATGGACTGCAATTCATTTTTTTCGGTCATTAACCGTTCATAAAACTGCTCTGGAAATCCCTCTTGAGGCATGGTCGCTGCTTCTCTGTTGAAAGCAGCCACACGTTCGTTGTACGAATTGAATTCATTCGAGAGTGAGGCGCTTTTTTGATCAAATTCCTTTTTATGACTTTCCAAGCTTGCTTTCAGGTCATCATAAGAGCTTTTTGTATTGTCAATATTGTAGCTCAGCAATTTCAGCTTATCCGTGGCCTCCTGCCTATAGTCGTAAATGAAATTGATCTCAATCGCCCCTGTGGGCAACTCCTGAAAAAGTTTCCTTGATACCGCCTTCTCCCACAAGGATGCAGCAGTAACGGCCACATCCGAAACCTCTTTGGCGCTCAGACCGAATCTCTCATCTATCTGGCCTATGCGATAAGTTAATGGTTCTTTACAAGGGCGATGCCTTGGGGTAAAGATAATGGCAAGAACGGCAAAAATGAAAACCAACAATAATGCCTTTGTAAATGGCCGGTCGTCAAATCTCATTACAGTCAATCTTCGTTTTTCTTGTATGATGTTTTTTAATGTGAAAGGCTTCCCATGCCTCTGTTTGCAGCGTCTCCCCCAGTCCCTTGTATTTAGGAGAATAGTGAAAGGTAACTAAGCGTTTTACACCGGCCATTGCTGCCAAGCTGCCGGCTTGATAGGCGGTGAGGTGATACTTGCCGGCCGCCATCTCACTTTCTTCATGGAGGAATGGTGCTTCGATAAATAGTAATTCCGCTCCATTAGCCAATTCAATCATTCCTTCGATATTTGAATCGCTCCAGATAACATCGGTGATATAGCATACCTTTTGCCCGGGCGTTATTTTTACAACCTTATCCTTAAGCAGACCAAGTGGAAGGATTTTTTCCTCTCGGTGACCATCGTTGTTTTTCCACCAGATGCGCACAGGGTTTTCCGCTGATTCTTCGCGCAGGATCTGTTCCTTTAATTCATTAAGCCAGCGGCCAACTGGCAAACCCATTTCCAGTAAAATATTTCTCTTAATATTGAGACGTTGATTTTCCTCGAAGCGGAAAGCCAGGCAGGGGATAGCGTGGTCAAGGAGAACTCCGTGGACGGAAAACAAATCATCCTGAACGAGCAGAGTGCCGCCTTTTCGCCGCTCGCTTTCCTCTGGCCGGAAGGCATTCCGGCAGCGATAACGTTTTCTTAAATGGTAGGAGGGATGAACCTCCGTCGCAGTGATTTCAAAATCATTAGTGTAGTTTTCCACCAGATTCCAGGTATAGGACTGCAATTTATTCTCGATCTTTTCCAAAAAATTAGGCGGCCCATATAGGGATATATGCATGTCCCGTCCCAGGCAGATGCGCAACAGGTGATCAAACCCTATAAAATGATCCATGTGGGTGTGAGAAACAAAGATGTATTTTACCTTAAGGATTTTACGGGCAGGGAGTGTGCTGATATCTCCCAAATCGAAGAGAAGAGCTTCCTTGCGATACTTAAGTTCCATATAAACCCCAGGATCACCGAAAGGGTCGTTTATAAGTGCGGCGCTCAACATGTCATTTCCCAATCCTCTATTACCGCTAAGGGCAACTATCCTAAATTTGGAAATTACTGGATTTTTGACATCTGCGGAGTAATTTTGGGAGGGGCGGAGGCAGGAAACGGTCAGATTCGCATCCATGTCCTGGGCCGATGAAGTCTTCGGATGGAATTCCTGTTTCTATTGCCTCCTCACTGTCAGCAAAGTTTCTGGGATGGAGCTGTTAAGCAAGCTCTTCGGTCAAGACGGACAGAACGGAGTCACGAGCTCATAACAACTACTGCACACGGACAGGGGTTATGGGCGTGCCAAAAGGTCCGAACTCCTCCGGGTGTTTCCAATGCCAAACAGCAGCCAACCCTGCCTTCTTAGCTGCATCGCTTACATCGGAAACCAGCATGCCTGCCGATATGTAATCACCTATTGCAGGGGGCGTAATGTAAATTATGGCCACCATATCCTCTTTATTACCCGCCGGCACTCTAAAACCATGGGGACAATTAGGTGGAGCATACAACATATCACCCCTCGTTACAGGTATCCAGTGGTCAGCGAGATAGAACTCGCCGCTCCCTCTATGGACACGAATAAGGGTCTCAGAGGTAAAGGAGCTCCAAATTGTACTACTCTCGCCGGGGTGCAAAAAGGCAGAGCCTGCGGTCTGACTCCTGCATCCAACTCCTGGCCACATAGTAAGCACAAAATTCTCCGGCTTCATTCCAAACATCCCAACATGATATCCTGTCCAGACATTGCATTCAGCTCCCCGATTGATTATGTCCGCAAAACTACTGTGCTCGATTCTGTAAGGGTCATCGGGAAGTGTCAGTCGTTTCTCAAAATATTGGGCTCTCCATGTTCTCCAATCATCAGGGCCGTACTTTTGCATGCAGGCAGCAACACTCTCCACCTTCGGTAATGACGGATGATCAAGGTCCCAACTAACAAAATTAGGATTTGGCCAAATATAACTCGCCTTTGGGTCGGTAGCTGGCTTTGCAGCCGGCGCTCCTGCTGATGCTGCTGGCTTATATACCATCAGCAAGCCAGATATTGCTAAGGCAAACAAAACAGCAGCCGCAACTTCTCTGTGTATCCGTCTCATATCTTGTCCTCCCTATTTATATCCTATTCCCACCTGAAAATACCTTTCACCCTCCCCCTCACCCCCTCCCCTTGAGGGAGGGGGAGGGGGGAGGGGTAATTTTCATTCTCCTTTGTGTCGGGCATCGTCATGAGAGTTTCATTTATCTAAGTATCTAAGGTTCATAGAACGATGGTTTGCCCTTTAGTCCATAGCCATCATTCTCCCATTTCACGTACGTCCAAACCGCATCCCAGCCCTTCGCTTTGGCCTGCGCACTTTGATTTTTGCCAAGGAGCGCCTTGCCATAAACCTCCCACTGAGGGGGTGAAGCAACTCCCCAGCCTAAAAAATCACCGCCAGCAGGAATGTTAAGGTGCGTACCAGCAGTATCCACGGAATGAGGGACGCCTGGCGGAGCGAAGATGAAATCGCCGTCAATTGCGGCTAGCCAGTGGGTGCCCACGAAATTCTCATTCGGATTAATTAGGCCAAAAAGAATCTCATCAGAATCAAAATGAGAGTGACCGACTGCGGTGCCAGGGGACATTATACCTCGAGGTATATGGCCAATTTGCGAACCAAACTTCATTGCTCCAACTCCCGGCCAGACAATTGCTTTGAAATAACCCGGTGGGAGCTTATACAGGACACAAGGCGCACCGGTATAGGCATTAAATATGGCTCCTCGCTTCCTTACATCTTCGAAGCTGCTGTGCTCCGACCGGTAAGGGTCGTCTTTTAGCTTCAAGCGTTCCTCAAAATATCGGGCTTGCCAGGTCCAAATGCTGTCGGGCCCATACTTCTTTATGCAAGTAGCAACGCTTTCCACCTTCGGTAGCGCCGGACTCGCAAGATCGATACTTACACGCTTAGGGTCGGGCCAGATATAAGCATCCTGCCCCAAACAGGTCCCCTTTAGCAAAAAAAGCCAGCTTGCCAACCCGCATAGGAACATAATCACCACACAACGCTGGAAATCGCCTCTTATCCTGCTGCCTATATTACTGTTCATCGGTGCTCAGCGCCTCCTCCCTAACTTGAGTTCTTAAAATCCAAAACGACTATTTTGCCCATCTCTTACCCCCCCCTAAAAAAAAGTCAAGGGATTTTTTTAATCTCTTAGGGTTGAATGCCCCGTCGCTTGCGACGATGAATATAACCTGAATCTAACCTAAATCTGGCCAACCGATAGATAGGGAGATGTTCGTATTGGGCCATAACTCATGCCCGGTAAAAAAACCAGGGGCGCCGATTTTGTAGCGAACAGTGATCCGCCCTGAACCATAAAAAAATAATCAAAGAACCAAATGGACCAAATAACCTATTTGCCTGAACGCACCGGCAATGCCCGGGTGCCGAGGTCGAGGAACGGGCGAGACCAATCACGCCAGCCAAAGTCGAAATAGAAGAGGGCAGCCTCGGAACCGCGCGTCTCTGATGCCCAGGGAGCAAAACAAGTAATATCAATCAATTCGGTAGCAACATGTATTCGATGTATAAATATACCGCATGCCGGTTTCCGGGATTTGCCCGCGTCATATAATCCCACCAACTCGTCCTGCGTCGGCATCCGCCAATCCGTATAACCGCCGCCCTGGTAATTCTCGCAATAACTCTTGGCATTCGCCCAACTGATGCTATTCCCGTTGTCCCTCGCCGCCCACATCAGGTTCGTCTTGGTGTCCAGAACAGTCCCGTTATTATAGGCAATAAAACGACCATCCCTACCCGTCTCGTCGGCTGTCGAGAGCAATGGACGTTTCCCCATCGCCAACTGCTCGCGCTCGGCATCAAGCGCTTTCTGTCGTTCCAGCTCTTGTCTCTCCCGTTCCAGTTCCTGCCTCTCCCGCTCCAAGGCAGCCATCTGCTCCGCCAATTCATCAGGATCTCGTCTCGGCGGCACAATGGAAGATGCCCTTGAGGACACAAAGACAAAACCTCCCCCCTCGTCGCCCGTGTCCCGGACGGGGCTGCACAGTGGCTGCTGCTCTGAATTGTTGGCGATGATCGGCGCGATCTGGCTGTATATCTCCTGGGTCGTGATGTAGGGCTTCTCATTTTTCGTCAGCGCCCTGATCAACTGGTAGGCAAAGATGCTGTGGCCTTCCGAGCCGCTGTCCGATACGGGCGTCTTGTTCCCCGAGGTCATCCCCCAGCGGCTCTTTTCATTATAGAGGTTCAGGTAAAACTTGTCATCAATGAGCGGCGGCAAAGACCTTTCTTCACCGAAAAGCGTGCCGGAATAGCAGGAGTCCGACAGGAGCAGGACGTGTCTCGCCTTCATGCCCTTCATGACCCGCTGTACCACCGTGTTGTCCAGATAAGTTGAGGAATCTCCACCCTTTGCGTCTGCCGGAACCCACCAGCCGTCATTTAATACCCGGTCAATCTCCCCATGACCGGCGTAATAGATCAAGACACTCTCGTTGGCGGATGAATTAGCCGCCAAGTCCCTAAGTTTGTCAATAATCTCTTTCCTGGTTGCCTGCCGGTCTAAAAGAAGGTCAACCTTAAAGTCATACCTCGTTTGCAGCAGGTTGGCAAATTCCCTGGCGTCATTAACGGCAGTTTTAAGGGCAGGGATCTTCTTGTCTTGATAGTTGTTTATGCCAATCACCAAGGCTTTGTACGCTCCCAACTTCCCGCTTTTGTGGCTAAGGTCTTCTTTGCTCTTTATCTCCACACCACGCTCAGCATCGACTAGGCACGGAAGCAAAAGGAAACCCACGCAGGCCAGGCAAGCCATCGTTGATTTGAACCATGAACCCGCAGGAAAATGTCTCATTCAGGCCCCCCTATCGATGTTCCAACAATCTTTACTCGCCAAACTTATCAAACGTTTTTAGAGGCTAAGGCATATCACAATGACAGTTTCAAAAGCAATATTTTAACAATTATACTATGATATTACGATACTTGACAGGTATCAGGGTCTGACTGACGATAACCGTTTATCT
The DNA here is from genome assembly GCA_035283845.1 of Syntrophales bacterium. Lineage (GTDB taxonomy): Bacteria > Desulfobacterota > Syntrophia > Syntrophales > JACQWR01 > DATESZ01. The sequence continues at coordinate 7,279 of DATESZ010000003.1, forward strand.
TAAGTTTTTACACGCTTTGAATCGGAAATCATCAGTTTTGACAACTGTCACCATCCAACATTAATGCCCTCGTAAAAAGTCGCTTTTCCCTCCCCCGGCGGGAGGGAATAAAAGGGAGGGGGAAATAACATTCAGGAATACGGCAACTTATCACCACCACCCTAACCCTCCCCCATCAAGGGGGAGGAGATTTCTGACTTTTTACGAGGACGTCAACATTAGGTGACAGAAATAACCAGCATAATCCATATTTTCGGATCTTTCTCAAACTGAGTGGATAAGGTTCGAATTCCCTCTCCCCTTGAGGGAGAGGGTAAGGGTGAGGGGTGATTAAAGATTGAAGTTTTAAGATTTTGGAATTATTAATGCACATAGAAGAGGTATTATAGGTAATAAGGGAGCGCTGTTTATGTCACCCTCCCCTGACCACTCCCATCAAGGGAGGGGGACTTACCCACTTGAAATGAGAAAGAGTCATATTTTCATTAATCTTGCCTGCACAGTACATAGTGAAGGCGGGAAACCAAACATTCATTTGCTTATTTGATCGCTATAGATTATAATCGTGTA
>DATESZ010000004.1:0-7083 GCA_035283845.1 Syntrophales bacterium
AGGGTGGGTTGTAAGAGTGGGGGGAAGACATGGTAGACACCCCATTGTTGGGCACAAGATAGCTGAGTTTATCTCAGATGAAGATGTGCCAAAGTTTATAGAGGCAGTAATAAAATGGTATGAGCCAAAGGGTAAAAAATATGGCAGATCGAGAATTGGAGTTATCTTGATGATTCCTGAGCAGTGGAATTCGTTTCTCAATGAATTAAGCAAGAGCTTACCTGATTTAATAATCAAAAATCCTAAGCCGCCTACTAAAAATGAAATCCATTTTGAATAAACGTGCGCAAGAAGAGATAATTGTGCTGGGGATAAGGCGTATTTATGAGAATCTGGAAAAATATGAAATCAATCAAAGACAGGCAGCAGGATCTGAAGGTTATGTACGAGGGCATGGATGATTCGCTGAAATTCCAACCGGAAAAGGATGCGGCGGTGGAGACAGGTGGAACCGCGGAAGAGGCAGCGGCGGTAAAGCATGAAGAAAGGGCGCAGGTATTTAAGGACCTGCGCGGCGTTGCCTGCCCGATGAATTTTGTAAAAACCAAGATGGAACTGTCAAAGATGGAGTCCGGCCAGCTTCTCAGAATATTACTGGATGACGGAGAACCGATCGACAATGTCCCTCATTCCGTGGCGGAGGAAGGACATAGAATTGCAGAAATGACCAAAACAGGAGACTACTGGTCCGTACTTATAGAGAGAAATTGATCATGGCGGAAAAACAATATCGCAGTATTATCAAGGCAGCATCATGGAGGGCGATGGGAACACTTGACACGATAGTTGTTTCCTTTCTTATAACGGGAGAAATAAAAATGGCGGTTTCTATCGGGGGGGTGGAACTTTTTACGAAAATCTTCCTGTACTATATGCATGAGCGCCTCTGGAATAGAATAAAATTCGGCAGGTACCCTCCGCCGCCACGGGACTACCAGATATGATGGCCGCGCAGCAAATTCTGAGAACAGCATAAACGGAGTGTGTGATGAAAAAATTGGAACGCTATAGAAAAGAACTCGCCGGCAAAGACCCGTCACAGGTTCTTGCCTGGTGCCTCGGAGAGTTCGGCTCTTCCGGGGTGATTGTAGCCTCAAGCTTTAGTGCGGAGGATCAGGTGCTGACCGACATGATCAGCAAGATCAGCACCTCCTTCCGCATCTTCACCCTGGACACGGGAAGATTGTTCCAGGAGACCTATGACGTGATGCAAAGGTCAATGGAACGGTACGGAATCCGCTACGAAACATGTGTGCCGGACGGGGAAGAAGTCGCTTCCTTGCTGTCTGAAGCCGGTCCTAACGCTATGTACCGGAGCTTGGAACAAAGACAACGATGCTGCGAGATACGCAAAATCAAGCCGCTGAAAAAGATTATGGGCACAGTTGACGCATGGATATGCGGCCTGCGCCGCGACCAGTCCCTTACGAGGAAGGAAGTGGAGGTCATAGAATGGGATGTGTCAATCGGAAAATACAAAATTTCCCCACTTATTAACTGGAGCGAGGAGGAGGTCTGGCAATATATCAGGCATAACGATGTCCCATATAATGCCTTGTATGATAAGGGTTTCAGAAGTATCGGATGCGCTCCCTGCACACGGGCCACAGGTCCCGGCGAAGACATTCGGGCCGGCCGGTGGTGGTGGGAGGAACCGGAACATAAAGAATGCGGGCTGCACCGGCAAAAACCACTATGTTAAAACAAGTGAAGGACGTAAGAGATGGATCACCTGGAAAAACTGGAAGCGAAGAGCGTTTATATTTTCAGGGAGGCGTACCGGGAGTTTAAGAACCTGTGCATGCTCTGGTCGATCGGCAAGGACAGCACCGTGCTTCTGTGGCTGGCCCGCAAAGCCTTCTTCGGACACGTTCCCTTCCCGCTTGTGCACATCGACACCCACTATAAAATCCCGGAAATGATAGAATACAGGGATAAATTGGCCCTGGAGTGGCATCTCAACATGATATACGGCGAGAATGCGGACGCCCTTAGGGACAGGCAAACTTTTCCCGATGGTACAGTAGACCGCCTTGCCTGTTGCCGGAACTTAAAGAGTGAGGCGCTCAAGCGTACGTTATCCGGCGAGTGGCCGCGATACAGGCTCGATCATCATTTGAAACGGTACGTGCCCGACGAAAAAAGGGAACCCTATACTGGCGTTATCGTGGGCGCCCGGGCCGACGAAGAGGGCAGCAGATCGAAAGAGCGGTATTTCTCCCCGCGGGATAAAGACAGCGAATGGGATGTGGGCGATCAGCCTCCGGAATTGTGGAACCAGTTTAAGACTGATTTTGCTCCCGGCACCCATGTCCGCATCCATCCCCTCCTGGACTGGACGGAACTCAACATCTGGGAATATATCGCACGGGAGGATATCCCCGTGGTTCCCCTTTACTTCAACCGGGGGGACGGAACGCGTTATCGTTCATTAGGCTGCTATCCATGCACAAAGCCTATCCTTTCCGAGGCAAGGAATGTCTCGGAAATAATAACGGAGCTGAGCACAGGGAAGCTCACGAACATCGCCGAAAGATCAGGAAGAGAACAGGACAGGGAGGACGGCGGGGGCCTGGAGACCTTAAGAAGAGGGGGATACATGTAGGGATTTTATGATGAATCGCGAACAAATGAACGTCGTAGTACTGGGGCATGTTGATCACGGCAAGAGTACGGTGATTGGCAGACTCTTATCCGACACCGAAACCCTGCCGGAAGGCAAGCTGGAACAGGTACGGGCGACGTGCGAGAAGAACGCCCGACCCTTTGAATACGCTTTCCTGCTGGATGCCCTCAAGGACGAGCAGGCGCAGGGCATTACCATCGATTCGGCCCGCTGTTTTTTCAAGACAGCAAGCAGGGACTACATAATTATTGATGCCCCGGGCCACATTGAATTTCTTAAGAATATGGTGACAGGTGCAGCGCGCGCCGAGGCGGCCCTGCTTGTAATCGACGCGCAGGAAGGCATCGCCGAAAACTCGCGGAAACACGGTTACCTCGCCTCCATGCTCGGCATTACCCAGTTTGTGGTTCTTGTTAACAAGATGGACCTTATTGACTATGACGGCGCTGCCTTCGAAACCATCCGGAAAGAATATGGCGATTTTCTTGCCGGGGTAGGCATCATTCCAGTCGGTTTCGTGCCTGTCAGCGCCCGGGACGGGCACAACATTGCCACGAGAAGCTCAAAAACCCCCTGGTACACCGGCATGAGCGTCCTTGAACATTTGGATGCCTTTAAAAGCGGCGCCGGGAAGGAAACCCGACCCTTTCGTTTCCCCCTTCAGGATATCTATAAATTCACGGCAAATAACGATGACAGGAGGATTTTCGCGGGAACCGTTGAGACGGGCTCCATAAAAAGGGGCGACGGGGTGATTTTTCTGCCTTCCGGGAAAAAATCAAGCATCAAATCCATAGAAGGTTTCAATAGGCCTGCCGGAGATGAGATAGGCGCCGGTTTCGCTGCGGGTTTCACTCTGTCGCAAGAGATATATGTGCGACCGGGAGAGATTATGTGCCGGGAGGGTGAGTCCTTGCCTCATGTTTCTTCCCGGATGCGCGTCAACATTTTCTGGATGGGCCGGGCGCCGATGATCAAAGACAAAAAATATAAGCTGAAACTGGCGACTTCCCGTTCCTTCGTCAAATTAGTGGATATATTGAGAGTGACTGACGCATCCGATCTGTCCTCCTGCCCGGAAAAAAAGCAGCTTGACCGTTACGATGCCGCCGAGTGCATACTGGAAGCCACCAAACCAGTCGCCTTCGATATTCTTTCCGAAGTTGAAGCAACGGGGAGATTTGTCATCGTGGATCATTACGAAATCGCCGGCGGCGGGATCATTATGGAAAGTCTCCCCGATAGCGAATCTACCCTCAGGGAGCATATCTGGCGTACGCACTTCTTCTGGGATCGGGGCGATGTTTCACCGGTCCACCGCCAAAGCCGCTACCATCACAAAGCAAAGTTCATACTCTTTACCGGCAGCGCGGATACCAGGAAACGTGAGATTGCCAAGATGCTGGAAAAAAGGCTTTTCGAAGAAAACTGCCTGACCTATTACTTGGGGATTGAGAATATGGAAAGCGGCCTGGGGGCCGATGTCATTGACGTCCATGAAAGGATGGAAGAACACATCAGACGCCTGGGGGAACTCGCCAGGATTATCACCGACTCCGGCCAGATATTCATAACGGCGGTGAGCGACGTTGACGACTATGATCTGGAAATATTAAAGATGCTCAATGCTCCTCATGAAATCCTGGTGGTTAACGTCGGGACAAGCCCCTTCAGCAGTTTCAGCGTCGACATGCAAATCAAAGAAGACACCAATGTGCAGGAGGCGATAACCATGGTGTTCGATTTGCTGAAACGAGAAGCCATTATCCCGGATTACTCCATATAGGAATAGTTGATGCGGCACGACTAAAACACTTCGGAAATCCGGAAATTCACCCTGGTGCCTTCCGGGCGGTTTTCCGCGCCGGTTTCAAAATAACAATTAATGGTGAGCGACATCCCCTTGCCTTTGAACTTGATTCCTGGACCTATGGCGAAGATCCGCTCTTTTGAATCGCTTTGGCTGTGACCATCAACCTTATCTTCCGTAATCTGTTGCAGGAAATAGCCGTTGATGCCCGCCCTTACATTCTTGACAACCTCGTAAGAAGTGGCATAGTTGAAGTGAAAAGCCTGACCAGGCTGAATGTCGTCTGCCCCTATCCCGACGAAGGGCTCGTCATTCTCCGAGTTCCAGCGATAATACAGCCGGGCGCTCAGTTCCAGTTTGTCCGTCGGAACGATCGTGAAGGAATAGTAGGGATTGATACTGAAAATATGGCTGCCGGCATTAACCGCACGGTTGCGGTCGTAATCTCCTGTAGGCAGCGTGACACCGAAGAGAAAACGCTGAAAGTAAGGCAGTCCGAACAGCTTGTGCTCCTTCCACTGGAGGATAAAGGGGCAGAAAATCATGTCGCCCACCCCCCGTTCCCGGTCCTTGGGGCCGAAGCTGGTATTAATATCAATGTACACCAAGGGGAGAACGATCTGCGCCCCGACAAAGCCGCCGAGCAGCCGGACGTTGGAGAGGTAGGCGATCGCTGCAGTGGCGCTCAACGTAGTGAGCTTGTTGGAGCCGGGAATCTTGTCCCCCTGATGGTCGTTGAATTGACCGGCGTGATAATAGCCGATATACTCTTCTGCGAGCCCGCCTGGAAAAGCGATGCCATCCTGAAAGCTCGATACCCCCAGGTTGACCGGCGGGAGCTGGACATTATCAGCCGCTGCAAACCCGGCGCAGAGGGACAGCGCCAGTCCGACAACGGCAGCAAGAAGCTTTCGCGTGACTGTATAGTTCCGTTTTTTTCTGTGAAACGCCACTTCGGCTTTATTGATGGTTGCTTTCCACCCTGCGTTTTTCACGACATCCTCACGTTTGCCGAGTTGACAAGATCTCGCTTTTTTGTTTGGGGAATGTAAGGGAACGTGATTTGTGTGTCAAGAAGAAACTGGGCAAGGTGCAAAACAGGTTCTTTTCTTCCCGGCAAAGAGCAGGTCGAACAAGAAACGAGACAGGGAATGCTTTTTAGCGAAGCCATTAATATAACCGGGCGACGGTTTTTTATAGCAATAAGCCTTTATTTTTGGTAGTAAACAGCCGCACAGGGCTGCCCCCTGTATGAAGTCTTAAGGGATGAAATATGTCTGAAACAGTTCTTAACAATATTTTGCTGGCGCCGGGAGGAAGCCCTGATTCCCTGCGTACGCTGCTTAAGAGACTTGAAACTCCTTTTGTCTCCGGTCAGAAAGTAGGCATCAAGCTCCACTGGGGTGAAAGGGGGAACAATTCTTTCCTGCCGCCCATTCTGGCCAAAGAAATTGTCGGGTGGCTTTCAGAACTGGGAACGGCGCCCTTTATTTTTGATACTACGGTCCTTTATTCCGGCGGCCGCCGGACAGGCAGGGACTCACTCGATACGGCGGCGGAGCACGGGTATAGCGAGGAGTTTTTAGGTTGCCCGGTAGTGATCGCCGACGGCATGGACGGCCGGGATGTTTTTAATTTGCCGGCGGGATACAGACATTTTGATTCCGTGCAAGTGGCGTCTTTGGTCAACAAAGCCGACGGATTTGTGATTTTTTCCCATTTCAAGGGACATTTAGCGGCAGGTTTCGGCGGCGCCTTAAAGAACCTCTCCATGGGCTTTGCCTCGCGGGCGCAAAAGCAGCGCATGCACTCCGATGTTTATCCGGAACTTGATATCGGTAAATGCACCCGATGTGGAGAATGTATCTCTGTTTGTCCCGCCGGCGCCGCCAGGTTCAACGGCAACGAGTATCCTTCCTATGATCGGGCAATTTGCATAGGTTGTGCTCAGTGTATCGCCCTTTGTCCGGAGGCAGCCCTGCGCATCCTCTGGGGGAAAGACCACGAGGCTTTCCAGGAAAAACTTGTGGAAACAGCGGCGGCCCTGTGGAGGAGGCTTCGGGGACGGACGGCGGTAATAAATGCCCTTCTCAATATTACCTCCGATTGCGATTGCCTGGCGGGCGAAAATCCCATCATAGCGCCGGATTTTGGTTTTGTCGGGGGATACCACCCCGTGGAGGTCGACATGAAGTCATTGGAACTCATCGGAGCTGCCCCCTTTGAAAACGCTCATCCCGGTATTTCCTGGCGGCGGCAGTTCAGTTACGCGGAAGAGATTGGCTTTTATCGTGAGGAGAAATGCCTTACGCCTTAAACTTAAACTGTTTGGAGGAAGATGCATGGAATTTATCGTAAAAGAGGGGAAGGCTGCTGAGTTTGCCACTGAGGCGCTGATTGTTCCCCATTTCGAAAAAGAAAAGCAGCTTTTGGAAGGAGCAAAATATCTCGATGAAAAGCTGGGCGGCCTGATAAAAGAGGTTATTGATGGAGGTGATTTTGAGGGGAAGCTCAATCAGATTGCCGTAATCTATACGCGGGGAGCAATTCCTGCAAAGCGGGTCGTTTTGACAGGATTGGGCAAGAAGGGGGATGTGGATATGGAAAAACTGAGGGGCGCGTTTTCCAAGTCCGCCCAGCAGATCAG
>DATESZ010000005.1:0-26428 GCA_035283845.1 Syntrophales bacterium
AAAGATATTGATGGAGGCTATCGATAATTATAAGAACAGGAAGCCCAATATACAGATACCTGATGAGACAATGGATCAGGTAGTAGGATTCAGCCAGGAAACGATCAACTATCTGTTGGGCGGGATTTTCCGGGCATCCTATCGTCCGTTGAATGACAATATCATCAACGGACGTATCAGGGGCATCGCCGGCGTGGTTGGCTGCAACAATGCAAGAGTTACCCATGATGACCCCAATCTTACGCTGATCAAGGAATTAATCAAAAACGACGTGATTGTCCTTGTTACCGGCTGTGCGGCAATGGCCTGTGGCAAAGCAGGGTTGCTGACGCCGGAAGCAGCGAAACAATACGCCGGCGAGGGACTGGCTTCAGTCTGTGAAGCCGTCGGGTTGCCGCCGGTCCTGCATATGGGGGCCTGCGTCGACAACAGCAGGATACTTATGGCGGCAACTGCTGTGGTAAAAGCAGGCGGGCTGGGAGAGGACATCAGTGACCTGCCGGCAGCCGGCGCGGCACTGGAATGGATGAGTGAGAAGGCCGTTGCTATCGGCCACTATTTTGTTGCCTCAGGCGTTTATACTATATTCGGTGTAACGTGGCCGACAACCGGCAGCGATGAAGTGACCAAACACCTTTTTGAGGATTATGAAAATATCGTAAAGGGGAAATGGGGTTTTGAAACAGACCCGATCCAAGCGGCAAAATTAATGATTGAACATATTGATAAAAAACGAAAAGCACTCGGTATAGACAAGGCGAGAGAACGGGTTCTTTTCGATATGGCCAAACGTCGTGAGATTGACGCAGCCTGATTTTACCCTGAATTGCTTGACCTCAAATGAGGTGTTGAGCTTCATATGATAGCCGGAAGGAGGACGTGACGTGTCAAAAATTATTGCATCTGCAGCCATAAGAGGGGCGCATAAGATTGTAGAACGGGCCGAAAATAAATATCAGGAGGCTCTCGAAAAGTGGGGCCCTGGCCAGGAGGTGGGATTTCCCGATACAGCCTATTATCTTCCGATAATATATGCAATTTTGGGAATTCCCGTACAAAAGATTGCCGATATGAAACCGGTGCTCGACAGATGTCGGACGCTTTTGCCGCCGATGGTTAAGGAGAAAGTGGCGCTTCCCTACCTCGCACCAGCTCTCGACGCAGGAATGGCGACATTTTTTGCGGAAGAGATTATTGAAGCCATCCGGTATCTGGAAGCGCCAAATTTTTATACCAAGCAGGAGGATGTCCTGCCGGATAACATCTGGCTTGGCGCCGCAAACGACGTTATTTTCCGCAAAAGAGGCGTAGAATTTGTCGATGGTACGGCGCCAGGATTTGCCGCCATAGTGGGTGCGGCGCCGACCTCTGAAATTGCAAAAAAGATTGCCACTGAACTGCAGGAAAAGAATCTCTATATCTTTATGTGTGCCGAACATGAGGGGAAACGGTTTTCAGAACAGCTTGTGGAAGCGGGTGTTCAGATCGGCTGGCCCACTCGCCTCGTTTCTTTCGGTCCTGACGTGTCTGCCGCTGTTTTTGCCATGGGATTTGCCTGTCGTGTTGCCATGGCCTTTGGAGGCATCAAGCCCGGGGATTACCGGAAAAATCTTATCTATAATAAAGACAGGACATTTGCCTTTGTCATGCCCATGGGGTTTGTCACGGATGAATGGTATGCCAATGCCGCCGGCGCCATTAACTGGGGATTTCCGACCATTGCCGATACGCCCATTCCCGAGGTTTTGCCGACGGGTATCTGTACCTATGAGCATGTAGTTTCCAACGTTCCGCATGATAATATCGTACAAAAAGCGGTAGAGGTGAGGGGGCTCAAAGTCACGGTATCCTCGGTGCCTATTCCCGTTTCCTATGGCCCCGCTTTTGAAGGCGAGAGAGTCAGGGGTGAAGACATATATTTAGAGTGCGGCGGTGGACGGACCCATGCCGTAGAATTAGTCATATCCAAAAATATGGATGAAGTGGAAGACGGCAAGGTAGAGGTCGTTGGACAGGATGTGGGAGCGGTGCAAGCGCCGGCTAAACTGCCTCTCGCTATCCAGGTTGAGGTTGCGGGCCGGAAAATGCAGGAGGATTTCGAGCCGATCCTGGAGAGGCAAATACACCACCTGATAAACTACGCTCAGGGCATCATGCATATCGGTCAGCGCGATATTGCCTGGTTGCGTATTTCTAAAGGATCGGTGGAAAAAGGATTCAAACTTGCCGACCTGGGAAAAATTCTCCATGCCAAACTGCACCAGGACTTCGGCGCCATTTTTGATAAGGCCCAGGTCAGGATTTTCACGGAAGAAAAGACGGTAGATGAGGTGCTTGCCCGTGCCAGAGAAATTTACAACAAGAGAGACGCCCGGATTGAAGGCATGACGGATGATACCACGGATACTTTCTATTCCTGCACCCTTTGCCAGTCCTTTGCTCCGAACCACGTATGCGTTGTCAGCCCGGAAAGAACGGGGCTTTGCGGCGCCTACAACTGGATGGACTGTAAGGCATCGAATGAGATCAATCCCACAGGCCCCAACCAGCCTATCCCCAAGGGCGACCTTACCGATCCTAAACTGGGGCAGTGGGTGGGTACAAATGCTTTTGTCTTTAATGCCTCACGTCAGAAAATCAGTACGGTGAGTCTGTACAGCATCATGGTCGATCCCATGACCACCTGTGGATGTTGTGAATGTATTGCCGCAGTGCTTCCCATGTGTAATGGCATCATGACGGTCCATCGTGATTATCTGGGAATGACGCCCTGCGGTATGAAGTTTACGACGCTTGCCGGCTCGGCGGGCGGCGGCGCTGTGACCCCGGGATTTTTAGGTCACAGTAAATACAATATTACCCAGCGGAAGTGGATATCGGGCGATGGAGGCCTGTCACGCCTTGTGTGGATGCCCAAGGCGCTTAAAGATGAGAGTAGAGAACGATTGCTGAAGCGGTCCGAAGAGATGGGGATACCGAATTTCATCGATATGATCGCCGATGAAACAATCGGCGTTACGGAAGATGAAATTCTTCCTTTCCTTACGGAAAAGAATCACCCGGCGCTTTCCATGGAATCTATTTTGTGATAGGGGAGTAAGGTGTAAAGAGCAAAGTGTGAATACATTTTATATTCAATAATGATCGAGTAGAAAGGAGAGTAAGTTATGGCTCTTACGGGGATCCAGATATTTAAGTTGTTACCTAAAACCAACTGTGGAGAATGCGGCGTTCCTACATGTCTTGCCTTTGCCATGAATCTTGCTGCAGGCAAAGCAGAACTGAATTCATGTCCATACATATCGGAAGAGTCCAAGGCACTGTTGTCGGAAGCGTCGGCGCCGCCTATTCGGCCTCTAACGGTTGGCACAGGCGACAATACCGTGAAAATCGGCGGTGAAACTGTTCTGTTCCGTCACGAAAAAACATTTGTAAATAAACCGGGACTTGCCATTATGGTAAGCGATGTCATGGGGGCCGACGAAGTCACGGCTCGTTTAACAAGATTCAATGGATTCAAGTACGAATGGGTCGGACTTATCCTGCGACCCGAAATGATTGCCGTAAAAAATGAATCAGGCGACGCAGGCAAGTTTGAAACGCTGGTAAAACGGGTAATGGACGAGACTGATGCCGCACTGATATTGATCAGTGAGAACGTTGAGTCCTTAAGGGCCGCTGTAAAGGCATCTGCTTCACGTGCGCCGCTGATTTATGCCGCTACTGAGGCTAATTTTGAGCAGCTCGCTTCTTTGGCGATGGAATTTAAGTGCCCCTTGGCGGCGAAGTCCAATACAATGGATAGTCTTACCGCTCTCTCCGATAAACTCTCTGCTGCCGGCGTCAAGGATTTAGTGCTGGACAGCGGCGCCCGTACCGTACGCCGTGCCTTAGAAGATCAGCTTTTTATACGTCGTGCTGCTCTGGTTCAGAAGAATCGTTCCTTGGGATTTCCGACGATAACATTCCCCTGCGAGATGACGGCTGATCCTATGAAGGAAGCGCTTATTGCCGCAACGTTTATAGCAAAGTATGCAGGCATTATCGTCCTTTCGGATTTCCAGGGCGAAAGCATTTTCCCTCTCTTGGTCGCGAGACTCAATATCTACACCGACCCGCAGCGCCCCATGATGATGAAACAGGGGATCTATCCCATCGGCAGTCCCGTTGAGGACTCGCCCGTGCTCGTTACTACCAATTTTGCCCTTACCTACTTTATCGTCTCCGGTGAAATCGAGGCAAGCCGCGTCCCGAGCTGGCTGTTGGTGATGGATACGGAAGGGCTTTCGGTGCTTACTGCCTGGGCGGCCGGCAAGTTTGTCGGTGATGCCATAGGGCAATTCGTCAAGAAAAGCGGTATTACCGAAAAGGTCAATCATAAGAAGATCGTTATACCGGGATTTGTGGCCGCCGTGAGCGGAGATATGGAAGAGGAACTGGGGCCGGAATGGGAGGTAAAGATTGGTCCACGTGAGGCTGCCCATTTGGCGCCCTTCCTGAAGATGGGAGTTTGACCCACGGGGTTAAAGAGTATTTCACTCGAAAATGCGCATCTAAGTATTCGATTTCCTTATATTCACCTGTGTAGCCATTTTCATTCTCATTTGTGACGAGTACCGTCATGAGAGTTTCACCTGTGAAGTATAACTTTTAAAGTTCAGACGATTAAAGGAGGTATTGCTTATGATTCGCATTGGAGAGAACCTCAATGTGATGGTAAAAAAAATAGGTGCGGCAATGAGTGAGAGAAACCCCAAGCCGCTTCAGGAACTGGCTATTGCCGAGACAAAGGCGGGTGTCGATTATATCGATATTAACCTGGGGCCGGCCCGCAAAGGGGGCGGTCCTTTGATGGAATGGGTGGTAAAAACGGTTCAGGAGGTGGTTGATACCCCCCTGTACCTTGATACCATTAACACTGAGGCAATTGAGGCCGGTCTTAAAGTTTACCAGAATAAAAAAGGCAGGGCCGTCATCAATTCCATAATGGCGCGGCCTGAAAGCATGGATGTCAAATTTCCTCTGGCTCAGAAGTATAATGCCGGTGTTGTTGCCCTTCTCTGGGGGCCTTCCGGTCTTCCCAGGGACGCGGGTGAGCGAGGCGTTCTCGCAGCCGAGTTGATGCAGAAGGCGGCGGAATTTGGTATTTCCAATGAGGATGTCTGGATAGATCCCATAGTCACGCCGGTTACCAGCCCGCAGAGTCAGGTTCAGGTGCCAAGCTGCGTTGAATTCATGATGATGTTTCAGGATCTTCAGGAGATGGCCCCAGGGCTCAAGGCAACATGCGGTCTTTCCAATGTTTCCAATGGGGCGCCGGACCATTTGAGGCCCATACTGAACCAGACCTATATGATGATGTTGGGGCGCTACGGCATGGTAGGCGCCATAGTTGATGCCTTTGACGAAGAGTTGAAGTCCTTTGCCGGCGGCGCCAGGCAGGATCTTAGGGAACTGGTCTACCGTACGATGGACGGAGAGGATATTAATCTTCTCTCACTGAATAAGGAACAGGCAAATTACATAAAAACGACAAAAGTCCTGATAGGAAAGACCCTTTATTCTGATTCCTGGTTGGAACTCTAAAAAAAGCCCCGGCCGAGGTAGATGGCATAGTCAATTTTACTGGGACTTTTTTTGAGGATACAGGAAATGAATGAACATGACAGAAGAACGCCGGAGCCGGTTAATAGGAGAGTTCTGGTTATCGGCGCTGGGATAGCCGGCATTACCGCGGCTTTGGAGTTGACTGGGCTCGGCATTTCTGTCACCCTGATCGAAAAAGAGGCTTCAATTGGCGGTTTTGCAGCTTTCTTTTGCTGTAAGGCTGCCGAGAAATGCAACAAATGTTTCGCCTGCGTCGTTGACAAGAGAATCAGGGATATCAAGAATTGTACAGATGTTACTATACTCACTCAGACTGTGCTCGCAGGTCTGAAGGGTGATTCCGGCGCCTATCTCGCGATTCTTGACAATGCCGGAAGGACCCTCGAGCTGGAAGTTGCTGCGCTTGTTATTGCCGCAGGCGTAGATCCTTATGATGCCACCCTCAAGGGGGAATATGGATATGGCTATCTGAAAAATGTCATAACGGCGAGGGATCTTGAGGTAATGATTCGTGAAAGAGGAGATATCCTTCGGCCGTCAGATGGCATGCGTCCCAAAATAATTGCTTTTTTCCAATGTGTGGGCAGCCGGGACCAGGCGGCAGGAAATCTATTCTGCTCGCAGGTTTGCTGCGCCTATGCCCTGAGACTTATCAGTTTAATTCGCTATAACTATCCTGATATCACAATTGCTTTTCATTACATGGATATACAGCCGGCAGGCATCCATTTTGCGGATTTCCTCAGCCAGTGCCGGGAAGACAGGAACATCCGCTTTATCCGTTCCATTCCCTCAAAAGTTTACCATGCCCCCGCTGCCGATTCACTGAGGGTAAAATTTGCCGACGCAGGTCGGGGCGATGTCAGGGAGGAAAATTTCGATATGGTAATCCTCTCGGTGGGTATGACGGTGAAAAAGGAAGCAAGATCCATAACAGATCTTCTCCGCCTGGGCTTTGATGAGGATGGATTTATAGATGATTCCGAAGCGAGGGAAGGCATCTTCGCTGCCGGCGCCTGTACGGGGCCGAAAGATATCGAAGGGTCGGCAACCCAGGCAAAATCCACCGCTCTCAATGTTTACCGGTATTTGATGAGTTCTTAATAGTATTCATAAGATACGATCCGTACCTTTCTTTTCGGAAGGCAGTTTGCAAATGATTCAGACAATCTCTGATGACAAGCAAGTTAGGGAATCCATACCGCTGAAACAGGATGTACTGATTCTCGGTGGCGGCGTTTCCGGCATTACGACAGCCATGGCTCTGGCTATGGCAGGTGTTCATGTCACGATTATTGAGAAGGGGATCAACTTGGGCGGTAGCCTCAGGCAACTGCGTATATTTCACGACTCTACCGAAGGGGCCGACAGATGGCTCGCAGGAATTATTTCCCGGATTGGGGAAGCTAAAAATATCGCTATAATTTCACAGGCGGAGCTTTGTGAACTGCAAGGTCACTTTGGATCATTCCTGGCAAAAATCAGGAAGACGGATGGAGAGACCTTCCAGCTTTCACCAGCGATAATTGTCGCCGCTACCGGCTACATTACCCAAAGGGAAACGCCGGGTATCCCTGCCGCGGCAACAGGCATAATCTATCTTCCCGATATGGAAAGGCTCATAGCCGATGCAACGGGCAACGAGTTTTCATGGAATGGCCGCTCTGTTGCCTCTGTGATTTTTCTTCTCGACACGGTAAATGGGGACATAAAGATCGATTCGGTAAACATCCTCAAACAGGCAATCATCCTTCGCCGCAGATTTAACTGCCAGGTATCAGTCCTCTGCAGAGACCTGAAAGTATCTTTTGCCGGCGGGGAGCGTTTATATCGCAAGGCGCGTGAGGAGGGTGCGCTTTTCTTCAAGTATGACGTCCCACCGGAATTTTTCCTGGAAAATGACCGGATATGCGTTGCTCTGCCCGATGATGCCTCTCTGAATAAAGAGGCGCCGGAAAGGATAAACGTGAAGTCCGATATGATAGTCTTGCCGGAGACATGCCTGCCGGGCGTAGAAACGGATAAGCTCTGCAGGATTCTTCGCACTCCCTTGGGAAAGGGAGGATACTTCATGGACGACAATCCGCAGCTCTTGCGTATCCGCTCCAACAGACGAGGGATATTTTTGACCGGCGCCTGCCGTTTTCCCCGGGAACTGGCAGAAACGCAGAGGGAAGCGGAAGCCACAGCCCAGGAGATTATTGCCCTTTTACTGCCTGGCATCTACCGATGCGGTCCTGTGGTCGCGGAGGTGGATACCAGTAAGTGCGCGCTCTGCTATACCTGCCTGAGACTCTGCCCCCATAGTGCGATTGATATAGAAAAATATGCAAAGCGGAACATCTACCAAACCTTCGACAACGGGGCTGAAAATATGGGGTATGCGGCCAGAGTTGAGCCATCAGCCTGTTACGGATGCGGCATCTGCGTTGCAGAATGTCCGGCCAGGGCTATCATTTTACGGGGGGAAGCCTCTCATCTTCACCTCAGTTAATAGAGCATTACAGCATTAAAGGGGAAGTAAAAACCGATGTTTGATCCTAAGATAGTGGCCTTCTGCTGTGAGCAATCCGGCATTCCGGCGGCAGAAATGTGTAAGTCCTTAAAACTTGATACTTATGCAAATCTTGAGATTGTGCCTGTCCCCTGCGCAGGCCGCATGGAGACTATTTTTTTATTAAAGGCACTGGAAAGGGGCGCCGACGGAGTTCTGATTTTTGCCTGTCACGAAGAGAACTGCCAGTACCTGAGGGGAAATATCAGGGCTAAAAGCAGACTTCTGTATGCCCGAAACATGCTGGAAAAAATCGGCCTGGAAAACAGAAGGCTCGAAATATGTAACTTAGCCACAAACAGTGGAGTTAAATTTGCAGAAGCTCTGAATGATATGGTTGAACAACTGCGAAAGATGGAACCTAATCCCTGTCCCTCGCCTGAAGTCGTCAAGGAGTGAGTAGATGATAAAAGCCGTGCAAAAACCAATTGATGAGATACTAAGCTATCTTGATCCTTACAGTAAAATCCTGCTTTCGGGGTGCGGCGCCTGCGTCACAGTCTGCCATAGCGGTGGAGAAAAGGAGGTTGCCCTGTTAGCGTCGAGCCTTAAAATGGCCAGAAGTAAGATGGGGAAAAATCTGGAAATTATGGAAATCACACCCGCCAGGCAATGCGAACCGGAATTCGCCTTGGAACTTGCGGGAATGGTTGAAGGCGTAGATGCGATTCTTTCGCTTTCCTGCGGTGTTGGAGTGCAAACATTAGCACGAAGCTTTAATAACGCGATGATCATTCCCGGTGTCAATACTGTTTTCATGGGTGAGACGGTAATGCACGGCGCCTGGGAAGAACGTTGTCAGGCCTGCGGGAATTGCATCCTGGAAAGCACAGGCGGCGTATGTCCTATCGCCCGATGTGCCAAGCAACTTCTGAACGGCCCCTGCGGGGGATCATCAAAGGGTAAATGCGAAATAAAAGAAGATACGGATTGTGCCTGGCAGCTAATCTATGACCGACTTAAATCCCTGGGACAGCTCCAAAAACTTCAGGAAATCATTCCGGCAAAAAATTGGGGTACGGAGTCGAGAGATAAGGGACCGAGGAAGATTGTAAGGGAGGACCTCAGGCTATGAAAGCGGGAAGCAATTTAGAGAAGGTTTTATCGGCAGGGCATTTTGCCCTGACTTCCGAGCTTGGTCCTCCCAAAGGCAATGATGTCGGCGTTATTCAGAAGAAAGTTGATTTTCTACGCGGGAACGTTGATGCTGTAAATGTTACGGATAATCAGACGGCGATAGTTCGCATGTCGAGCATTGCCGCCTGTTCCTTCGTAAAACAGATGGGCATGGAACCGGTGATGCAGATGGTCTGTCGCGATAGGAACAGGATTGCCATGCAAAGCGACATATTCGGCGCCGCGGCGCTGGGAATCCATAATATTGTTTGCCTGACCGGCGATCATCATGCTTTCGGCAATCAGGTCAACTCAAAAAACGTTCATGACCTCGATTCGGTACAATTGATTGACATGGTTCGGAACATGCGTGACAATAAAACCCTGTTAGGCGGGGAGGATAAGATCGAAGGAGAGATCAGGATGTTCATAGGCGGGGCAGCCAATCCCTTTGCTGATCCTTTTGAATTCCGTGCGTTGCGCGCAGCCAAGAAAGCGGCGGCGGGTATGGATTTTATCCAGACCCAATGCATCTATGATATGGATCGCTTTCGCGAATGGATGAAGATGATCAGAGATCTGGGGGTGCACGAAAAGGTTCATATATTGGCCGGCGTGACGCCTTTGAAATCAGCCGGTATGGCGCGTTACATGGCAAAAAATGTCTCCGGCATCACCATTCCCGATGCCCTGATCGACCGGATGGCCAAAGCTCAGAAGGGCGCTGACGAGGGAATCAAAATCTGTGTGGAACAGATACGGGAGCTGCGTGAGATAGAAGGGGTTCATGGGATTCATATCATGGCCATCGAATGGGAGCATATGGTGGGACGTATTGCCGAAGAGGCCGGTCTTCTGCCGAGGCCGCAGGTGGCGTAATTGAGGAATAAGTTGTAAACCGCGATGTATCATTCCCTTATCGAACTGACAAACGACGGTATCCTGGTATTTGACGAACGATATCAGGTGGAATTTGCCAATCAGATGGCTGCCGTTATTACCGGCTACGATGATGGGGAACTAAAACAAAGTGATGCCCTTTCCCTATTAGGTCCCTATTTCCACCTGTTAGTGAAGGAGCTTTTTACCCACCCTGAACACTATGGCGAGAAGACCTGTTCGGAGGGTAAGCTTTGCACTGCAGGAGGATTGACAAAGGATGTAGAGGTATGCATCGCCAAGGCGATAACATCGGAAGGCGAGCGAAAGGTTTACGCCTATATACGTGATATCTCCGAAAGTAAACGGATTGAAAATGAGCTCCGGGAAGCAAATGAATTTTTTGCAAACCTGATTGCCAGCTCGGTTGATGGCATTATCGCCGCCGATATGAAGGGCAATATCATCATATTCAATAAGGGCGCCGAGTCCCTCACGGGATACACTGCGAAGGAGGTTATCGGGAAGATCCATATTACCGATTTATATCCCGAAGGCGAAGCTAAACAGGTCATGAGGAAGCTCCGCAGCCCCGATTTCGGAGGGGTGGGGAAGCTCGAACCTTCTCAACTGAGTCTTATAAATATTGCCGGTGAGGCGATACCATGTCAGTTGTCCGCTGCCCTGATTTACGGAATCTCCGGAAATGAAATGGCCAGCGTCGGTATTTTTACCGATTTAAGACCCAGGTTGCTCATGGAAAGGAAGTTGGAGGAAAGCCACCTGCAACTGGCAAGTTCAGAAAAACTCGCTTCTTTGGGCAAACTTGCCGCCGGCATCGCCCACGAAATCAACAATCCCCTGGGGGGCATTCTTATTTATGCCAGTCTCATGATGGAGGATCTGCCGGAAGATGATCCCAAACGCCGGGATCTGGCACGCATCGTTCAGGAAGCCGGCCGTTGCAAGGAAATAGTCAAGAGCCTCCTCGAGTTTGCCCGTCAGGGCGAACCTGATATGGGACCTGTGGATATAAATCGCGCGATTACCGATGGTTTGTTCTTCTTAGAAAACCAGGCTTTGTTTCACAATATCCGGATAGTCAAGAAACTCGATCCGGCCTTGCCTTTTGCCCAGGGCAACGGCAGCCAGCTCAAACAGGTATTCATGAATATAACCGTCAACGCCGCGGAAGCCATGCGAGACAGCGGCGTCTTGGCCATTTCCACGTCCCTTTCCCCGGAACGAAAAAATATAATTATCGAATTCACTGATACGGGCGAAGGCATCGATGAAAAAAACCTTACCCGTATCTTTGATCCATTTTTCACGACTAAAGAAGTGGGGAAAGGTACAGGGCTTGGGTTAAGCACTGCCTATGGCATTATAGAGGGTCACGGAAGTAAAATAAACGTGAAAAGCCGAGTGGGCAGGGGAACAACCTTCACCATTGAGCTCGCCGTGTATCAGGAGCCGCCGACCACAATTATACCATATATTGTGGTTCGTTAAATTCAGGGCACATTTTGTTGTATATTTTCCTTTACAAACCCCCGCCTTTTTGCTATAGGACAAAAAAATTCTAACTGCCGGATAAAAAAATGAGATTGAAAAGGCTTGAAATCAGCGGTTTTAAGACCTTCCGTGACAAGGTTGTCCTTGACTTTTCCCCCGGTATTAGCGGTGTCGTCGGACCCAACGGGTGCGGCAAGAGCAATATTGTTGACGCCCTTCGCTGGGTAATGGGCGAGCAGCGCGTCAAGACGCTACGAGGAAAGAAAATGGACGACGTTATATTTAGTGGAGCGGAAAATTCGCCCTCCCTTGGCATGGCGGAAGTGACCATGACCATGTTGAGTGACGGGAAGCCTTTTGCCGGTGCATACGGCGAATGCAGCGAAGTTACTGTCTCACGCCGTCTCTTCCGGGAAGGGGAAAGTGAGTATTACATTAATAAAGTGCCCTGCCGCATGCTTGACATTAAGGAATTCTTCATGGATACCGGCGTAGGAACGAAGACCTATTCGCTTGTCGAGCAGAACAGCGTTTATACCCTCATCGAGGCGAAGCCGGAAGAGAGACGACATTTTATCGAAGAAGCGGCCGGTATCGCCAAATATAAAAGCAGGAAGGAAGCGGCTTTGCGGAAGATGGAGGCAACAAAGCAGAACCTGCTTCGCCTCCATGATGTCTTGAAGGAGGTAAAAACGCAGTTAAGCTCCGTTTCCCGTCAAGCCAAGCGCGCGGAGCATTACAAGGCGCTGAAGAAGGAAGTAAGGGAACTGGAAATAGCTCTTGCTTTGGCAGGCTATAACGATCTTGCCGGCAATAAAGCAATACTGGGAAATCAGCGGGAAGCCCTTGAGAAGAGAGAAAGGGAAATAAGGACGGAGCTGCTGGCAAAGGAAGCCTCTTTCGAGGAGATTAAAATCTCCGTCATGGAAGAAGAGGAGGTTATTTCCCGGCGCCGTGAACAACTTTACGGGATTAAGAATGCCATTAACATGAAGGAGCAGGGGATCGAATTTTCCAGTGGGAAGATCGCCGATCTTACGGCCCAAATGCAAAGGGACCTTTCGGATATCAAGGCTCGGGAGGGTGCGCTGGAAGAGTCTGCCGGGGAAACGGAATCGCTGGCAGCAACCGCAAAAGAAAGGGAAAGGGAGATTCAGGAGCTAAAAGGCGCTATTTTGGCTACTCAGGGAAAATTGGAAGAGCTTAAGAAAGTGGATAGAGCCCTGAATGAGGAATCAGATGAAAAAAAGATAACCTATATCGATATTGTTGCCGAAAAAGCCAAATTGAAAAACATGGAGGCTAACCTTTTGAAATTCCTTGAGGATATCAGCAGGCGACAGGAGCGATACCTTAAGGAGATAGAGGAAAACACGAAACGCTGCGCTGAGCTTCGCCAGTCTCTGGATGACCTGAGTTCGTGTATGAAGTCCGACGAAGAGAGAAGAGAAGAGTATAACGCGATACACGATGAACTGACCCGCAACCTCGGGGAGGCAAAGATTCATCTTAAAGAGATTGACGACAGGGTTTCGTCGGCAAAGGAAGAAAGCGGGCGCAAATCGGAGCGGCTGTCCTCGTTGCTGGAGTTTCACGAAGGATATTCATGGTGCTGCGATGGGATAAAATCCATTATGACGGCAAGAAAACAGGGGACTATGAAAGAGTTGCCGGGCGATTCAGTTCTCGGTCTGGTGGCGGATCATATCGAGGTTCCCAGGGAGTACGAAACGGCAGTGGAGGCCGTCTTGGGTGAAAAGCTGCAATATGTAGTGGTAAAGAGCCAGGAAGACGGAGTCAGGGCAATTGATTATTTGAAGAGCTCCTCACGGGGACGAGGAACTTTTGTTCCTCTTGCCGTAAGAAATTATTCTAATTCATCACAGGCCGAACACCTCCGGGAAACAGTCCGATTAGTCGAACAGGTAAGGGTTCACGATGAATTTAAGGAGATCGTTGCCTACCTCTTGGGCGACGTTTTGCTCATATCAAGTCTTAGTACCGGCATCTCTTTGTGGCGACAAAACGGTTTCGGCGGAACATTTGTGACGCCCGAGGGGGACATTATAAATTCCCAGGGAATATTGACGGGCGGTAGCTCCGCCAAAGGAGAAAGAAGTCTTTTGGCCAACAAGAGAGAGATCGGTGAATTGAAGAAGGATATTTCCCATTTAACCCGTGAACTCGCCGAGGTTGCGGAAGACAAGAAAAAAACGAGTCTCCTGATTGCCCAATACGAGGAAGAATTACAAAATGCCAAGGCGGAGGCGCACCGGCTGGAAATCCAGATTAACGGCAGGTTCAAAGATATGGAGCGCTTCGAGGACGAAATGAAGCGTATTAATCAGAGAAGCGGCATCCTTGAGTTCGATCATGATAATCTGGTATCGGAAGAAAAAGACGCCCGTGAAAAAATGGAGAGGGCAAAGAAAGACCGGATCGTTCTGGAAGGGAGCGAAAGGCTTATTAATGATGAGATGGCCTGTCTTAAGGGAAAGCTTGATGGATTAAGGAAAGAGCTTGAGCAATGGGAGAGGGAATTCACTTCAGGCAAGGTGCTTCTTGCCGCCCGCGAAGAAAAAATGGAAGCAGACAGTAAAACTCTGCTCAGGCTGGAGGCGAACAGGGCTGCCTTGGTTCGAGAAATATCGGAAAAACAGAGTGACGTGGAATCATCGGCCGGTCAGACATCCGAACTGATGATTAAGGTGGCTGAGGAGAGGGAACGGCTTGCCGTCCTTTACAAAGAGTATCAGGCATTGGAAGAATCCCTATCGGAAAATAGCAGCCGGCTATATGAGAAAGAGGAAGAGCTTAAGAATGGAGAAAGGGAAGTTAAAGAGATTAGACTAAGCCTTGATCAGGTTTTGAGGGAAGCAAGTGAGTTAGAAATGTCGCTGCGAGAGACCGTTTTTCAGATGGAAAGCCTTAAGAAGGGCGTGGAAGAGAGGCATCACGTTGATCTGGATTCACTAAGCGGGGATTTTGCCGGTATCGAGGCAAAAGAACAAGAGGAGATGCTTGCGAAACTTGATAAGGCAAAAGTTACCGTAGAAAACTTCGGTGAAGTCAACCTCTTGGCCTTGAACGAATATGAGGAACTCAAGGAGCGTTTCGATTTTATGACTTCCCAGAATGCGGATATAAGCGCCTCTCTGGATTCCCTACAGCATACCATCGAGCGGATAAACAGGATTTCCAAGGCGCGCTTTGCCGAGACTTTTGAGGCTGTAAAAGTCTCATTCAGGGAGATGTTTGCACGGATATTTCCCGGCGGCAAAGGCGAGCTCTATTTGACGGACAGCGAAGACATGCTGGAAACAGGATTGGAAATCGATATTCAGATACCGGGCAAGCGCACCCGTAACATTAGCCTCCTTTCGGGAGGTGAAAAGTCGCTCGCTGCCATTGCTTTGATCTTTGCCATCCTCAATTATCGGCCCACTCCCTTTCTGGTGCTCGATGAAGTGGATGCCGCCCTGGATGACGCCAATATTTCCTTATTCAACAAGATAGTCCGCGACATCTCCGATAATTCGCAAATCATCATGGTTACCCACAACAAGAAGACTATGGAAGTTGCCGAGAATCTTTACGGTATTACCATGCAGAATCAGGGGATTTCTACAGTGGTTTCTGTAAGTCTCAATTGATGCGTAAAGAATCCGGTAGTAAGAATACAAAAAGAGAAGACCACGAATTGGAAATCTATGGAGAAAATCAGTTTTTTTGAACGTCTTAAGGCCGGTCTGGACAAGACGAGAAAGGGCCTGCTGAAAAGCATTGATGTTGCCCTTCTTGGCGGGAAGGCAATTGACCAGACGCTCTTTGATGAATTGGAGGAAATTCTGCTTGCCTCGGACGTGGGGCCTGTTTATACCGCCCATCTGCTCGAAAAAATGAGGGAACAGGTAAATAGAAGCGGGCTTAACCGGCCGGAGTCGCTGAAAAAAATTCTCCGCGATAGGATGTTGGAAACACTGAAAAAGAGCGATACCCCTTTCTCTATTCCGATGGAGGGACTTTTTACCATCATGGTGGTGGGGGTAAACGGCACAGGGAAGACTACAACTATCGGGAAACTGGCCTATCAGCTCAAAGAAGAGGGGAGGTCGGTAATTATTGCGGCAGCCGATACCTTTCGTGCGGCGGCGATAGGGCAGCTCGAAGTTTGGAGCAGTAGGGCCTCAGCCCAATTGATAAAGCAGAGCGTCAATGCCGATCCGGCGGCAGTTGTCTTTGATGCCGTCCATGCGGCAAAACGAACTTTAGATGGAGTGCTGATCGTTGATACGGCGGGCAGGCTTCATACGAAGGTAAATCTCATGGAAGAGTTGAAAAAGATGAGAAGAATCATGCTCAGGGAAGTTCCCGGTGCGCCGCATGAGGTTTTTCTCGTACTTGACGCCACTACCGGTCAGAATGCCCTGGTTCAGGCTAAGATGTTCGGCGAGGAAGCAGGGGTAACGGGGATCATTCTTACCAAATTAGACGGAACGGCAAAGGGCGGCGTGGTGCTCAGGATTGCCGGCGAACTCAACATCCCCATTCGCTATATAGGCATTGGAGAGGGGATCGATGACCTGCGAAGGTTCGACAGCGAAGAATTTGTCGCGGCCCTTTTTGATTCATGAGTTAAGTCAAGGTTTCGCATTGAAATGGCCAAGCTGTTTGCTATCGGTGATATTCACGGCTGTCTTCTAAAACTGAAAAATCTTATGGCCCGCGTAGAAGTGGACGATTGTCAAGACAGTATTATTTTTCTCGGCGACTATATTGACAGAGGGCCGGAATCGCGCGGGGTCGTGGAATTTATAATTGATTTTAAAAAAAGCAGAGGAAATGTTTTCTGCCTGATGGGGAACCATGAGGAGGTTTTTGTTGATTATTTAAAGTACGGTATAAATAAAGAAACTTTACTTATAAACGGCGGCTTCAGCACCCTTGTGTCGTATAATTTCCCTGATGTAATAGAAGACCTGCCGGAGAGCCACCTCGCGTTTTTTGCCTCTCTTATCCCTTACTATGAAACTGACAGGTATATATTTGTCCATGCCGGTTTAAGACCAGGCATTCCTTTGGATCAGCAGAAACAGGAGGATCTGTTGTGGATAAGAGGTGAATTCATCGGTTCGCACTATGATTTTGGAAAAACGGTGGTTTTCGGGCATACACATTTTTCGCGGCCGCTGATTGAGGCAAATAAGATAGGTATTGATACCGGCGCGGTTTATGGCGGCAAGCTTACCTGTATGGAATTACCGGGAAAGAGGATATATCAATCGTGAAAGCCTTTCGGCTTAATTATCTCGTTATTAACTGCATCGGTTGTCTTCAGGTGTTCCAGAAGATATTTCTTTAGCTTCCCATAGTCATTGGCCATAAGGAGCGGGTCTCCCTTTTTCCCGTCAATGTCCTTCATGCCGGGCGGAAGTTCAGGGGTGATGTTCAGCAAAACCTGGATTTCTTCGGGAAACTTGGCCGGATGGGCCGTCTCCAATGAGACGCAGAGCGGGTGATCCCCGTACTTGTCAAGATAGACCTCCAGCCCCTTCCAGGCAACGGCGCCGTGCGGTTCCAATAATGTGCCGTATCGGGAGTATAATTTTTTTATGGTTTTCCTCGTTTCCCCGTCGGAGACGCTTACCGAGTCGATCCAACGTCTCATTTCTTTTTGATCGGGATATTTATGGACATTTCCCATCCTGTCAACATTTCCGCCATATAAATCGAAAAACCGCGCCAAGTTGCTTGGATGTCCCACATTCATGGCATTGGAGAGGCAATCCCGGGAAGGTGAGATTTTATTATAGCGGCCCGTCCGTAAAAAGCGGGGGAACTCATCATTTTCATTGGTAGGCATAAGGAGTTTTGCAACCGGCAGCCCCATCCTTCTTGCATATTCACATCCGAGGGCATCGCCAAAATTACCCGACGGAACGGAAAAGATAATTTCTTCCCCAGGTTCAGCAAGTTGCGCATAAGCATAGACGTAATAGACGATCTGCGGCAGGATGCGGCCGAAATTTATGGAATTTGCCGATGTAAGATCAGCATCAGCGAAGTCCGGATCGGAAAAAGCCTGTTTTACAAGATTCTGGCAATCGTCGAATTTTCCTTCCACCGAAATGGCTTGAACATTGCTGCCTATAGTGTCGAGTTGCTTTTTCTGTCTGTTGCTGACCTCGGCAAGTGGATAAAGGATATGGACGTCGATGCCGGAAACGTCTTTGAAGGCATCGCCTACAGCGCTCCCCGTATCTCCCGATGTGGCGACAAGCACGTTCAAACGTTGGCCGCTTTTCCGGCAATGACTCATCAGCCGGGCCATCATCCGGGCGGCAAAATCCTTGAACGAAGCCGTCGGCCCCTGATCAAGCCTCATAATATATTTACGATCATATACCGCTTCCAAAGGCGCAGAGAAATAATAGGAATCGTCGACTATCAGTCTCAGTGTTTCCTTCGGTATTTCTCCTGCAAGGAAGGTCTCTGCCAGAAGCATGGCGGCATCGGCATAGGGAGCGCCCCGCAGTTTCATCACTGCCTCAAGGGATAATGAAGGTACGCGGTCTGGCATAAATAATCCCTCATCCGGCGCCTGTCCCGCAAGCAATGCCTCCTTGAAGGAAACTAACCCGCGAAAGGGGGTAATTCCGGGAAGGCCGTTTAGGGTTCTGTTTGTACTGTAGTAACGTATGCTGTCCGTCATAGCTATTCCAATATCATTACACCATCAATTTCCACTAAGGCGGAGCGCGGCAGACTTGATACGCCGATGGCAGCGCGGGCGGGGTAGGGGAGAGTAAAGTAACAGGCCATGATTTCGTTGAGCAGGTTAAAGTGGTTGAGGTCGGTAAGGTATATGTTGAGCTTGACTATGTTGCTCAAACTTCCTCCCGCCGATGCAGCCACGGCGTCAAGATTCTGGAGCACCTGGTGAATCTGATATTCAATATCTTTTTTCATTTCCATTGTTATTGGATTCAGGCCAATCTGACCGGACAGGTAAACGACGTTGCCGCTACGAATGGCCTGGGAATAGGCGCCTATAGCCTCAGGAGCGTTTTCGGTCTGGATGACTTTTTTTATCATTGGTATTTACCTTGTGGCTACACTTTTCTTGCAATTAACACAATAGCAGCATACAATCAAGTCATCTAAAAAGTCCGAGGAAACCATGATAGACAAATTAAACAAACGCCTCACGGAAACAGTCCATGGGGCAGGATGAGCGTGTAAGATAGGTCCGGGAGACCTGAAGGAAGCGCTGAGGGATTTGCCGTTCATGGCTGATCCCAATCTGATTGTCGGCATAGAACATGGCGAAGACGCCGGCGTGTACAGACTTACGGACGATCTTGCCATCGTGCAGACTATCGATTTTTTTACGCCTATTGTTGATGATCCCTTTCTTTTTGGTCAAATTGCCGTAACCAATGCCCTGAGCGACGTTTATGCTATGGGGGGAAGACCTCTGACGGCCATGAACGTGGTTTGTTTTCCCGTAGGCAGCATGGATATTTCGATTCTTCGAGATATTCTTCGCGGCGGATTGGAAAAGATGCGCGAAGCGGGAGTGTTGCTCGTAGGCGGTCACAGCGTGGATGACGGGGAACTGAAATACGGTCTTTCCGTAACCGGGGTGATACATCCCGATAAGGTGGTGCTTAACAGGGGAGCAAAGGTTGGGGACAGTCTGATCCTGACTAAACCGCTTGGGACAGGCATTGTTTCCACGGCCCTGAAAAGAGGAATGGCCGGCGCTTTGTTGGTCGCTAAATCGGTGCGTTCTATGACCATCCTAAACAAATGCGCGGCCGAGCTAATGATGAAGGCCGATGATGTTCATGCGGCGACCGATATTACGGGATTCGGACTTATCGGTCATGCCTGCGAGATGGTGGAGGGAAGCGACGTAGGGATGATCCTATACGGCCAAAAGGTTCCTTTTTTTCCGGAAATTAAGGAATTGGCCGAAAAAGGCATCGTTCCGGGCGGCCTGTTGCGAAACAAAAAATTTCGTTTGCCAATGACGGATGTTTCGCCATCCTGTCCAGGATGGATGCTTGATGTGCTTTTTGATCCCCAGACCGCGGGCGGACTGCTTATTGCGCTATCTCCCGGCGAGGCTGACAAATTGTTGAAAAAGATGCACAACGAGGGTCTGGAGGAAGCGGCCATCATAGGAGAAGTAGTCGCATCGCCTCCGGGCAGGATAAGTATAGTCTGGTAAATGATTTAATAATCACCACCCTCTTTTTTTGGGATGTGCTGGGGTAAGGGTGACTTAATCGTCTGTTGTTTTTGGCGTTGATTCTTCCTTTTTAGAATCAGAAGAAGGTTCTTCTTTTTTTGCTTCCCCTATCGTCGGCTTCTTTCCACCGTAATCCGTTACATACCAGCCGGATCCTTGTAGTTGAAAGGAGGAAAGTGAGACAAGTTTGTTAACCGGTCCATGGCAAAACTTGCAGCTTTTTTCATCGGGTTCCGCCAACTTCTTAAAAACCTCAAATTCACTTCCGCATTTTCTGCATTTATATTCATAAATTGGCATATCAAATAAAACCTCCAACCATTTAATTAACCATATCGCCAATGCTTAGGCGATCACTAAAGCAGTCCAGGACAATTTTCAGATCAGGGTAGATTATGTGTGAAAGCATCTGCCTCGTTATCTTGTGCACCCTTTTTTCTTCCTGTTGCTTTTCTTCCGGAGACACATCAAAACTGCCCTCACCGGCATCAAAACGGATAACATGAACCAGTTCATGTGCCGCAATGTATAAAAGCAACGGTGGCAGCTTAATAAAAGAGCATGCCCTGTTTACCGCGTCAAGAATACGGTCGTCCTGCAGGCAGATTCGATAAAAATCGAAGCCGCCAGTTTGTGTTGGCCCATGCGCCGCCTGATAATGATACCGGCAAAGATGGGCAAAGGCATTATCACTTACTTCATGCTCCTCCAAACTGGCAAGCGTATTTACATCATAACGGAGGCTATTCAAATTTGCTTCACCAAGACGATAGTAGCGCCCTGCCAATTTTTCCGCATGGGCAAACGACCTGCCTGCGAGAGATATCTGTGATGGATTAAAATACATGACTGTCTCTCTTGAAACCCCTTCTTTATGCGCCGCTAATATAGCAATAAATTTATTTTTTGTCAAATGTCGTCAAGCCAGCAGGGGTGTGCTACCAATTTAACGATAATATGCAAATATAATATGAGTTGGCATGATTTGAGCGATAGAATTGATCATAGAATCTACATTGACAACAGGTGTGTTAATGGATATATAGATTCATCACTATGATACTGCGAGAGTGGCGGAACTGGCAGACGCACTGGACTTAGGATCCAGCCCGCGTAAGCGGTTAGGGGTTCAACTCCCCTCTCTCGCACCAGTTGTCGTATACTGAAGAAAATTAATACGTTGAGGAGTTAATTACTTTGAGCGAAACAAATCTGGCCGTTAAAGTGGAAGAGATTAGTCCCGTAAAGAAAAAGTTGCTGTTCGATATTAACTGGGACGATGTAAAAAATGAGATGGAAACGGTTTTCCGTAAGGTGGGCAAGAATGCCAAGATTAAGGGCTTCCGGAAGGGGAAGATCCCCCGGAATATTCTGGAAATCTACTACAGGGGCCATGTGGAAGAGGAGACCATTGCTAATCTTATAAACAGATTTTACTGGGAAGCGCTGAGAGAGCATGGTATTCCGGCTGTAAGTCAGCCGGAAATTGCGCAAAACGGCATCGAGATGGATAAAAACTTCACCTTCACCGCGACCGTTGAGACGGCGCCGGTGATAGAGCCTAAGGATTATGCCGGCCTGGAATTGGAGAAAGTGGAATATGATGTCACGGAAAAAGATATAGAGGCTAAGCTGGAAGAACAACGCCAGATATTTGCCACCATGGAAGAGGTCAAGGAAGAAAGAGGGGTAAAAGATGGAGATTTTATAACCCTGGATTTCAGCGGCTCCATAGAAGGCGTGAAAAGAAATGAACTTGAGACGGAGGGGTTTTTTCTTGAGGTTGGCGCTAAAAGGTTCATACCCGGTTTTGAAGAGCAGTTGCTCGGGGTGACAATAGGTGAAATGAAAGAGATAAATGTCCGCTTTCCCGACGATTATTATGCAAAAGATATTGCCGGAAAAGACACATTATTTACTTTGACGGTCAGAAGCATCAAGGAAAAGAAGCTGCCCCTTCTTGATTCAAGTTTCATAGAAAATTTTGAAAAATACGGATCTATCGATGAACTGAAAGAGGATATACGGAGGTCTCTCGAAGAACAGAACAAAAGGAGATCGGAAAATGATTTTCGGAACCTCATTGTTAAGGAACTTCTTGATAAAAACGAATTTGAGGTGCCCCCTTCTTTTGTGGAACGGGAGTATCAGTACATGATGGCCGATGCGCAAAGGCGGATGGCTTTAGATGGGTTAAGCAAAGAAGCGGCTACGACGATTGGTGATAAATTTAAGGATCAATATCGGCAAAATGCGATAAGGGTCGTCAAGGTTTCAGGTTTAATAGAGAGCATCGCCCGCAAGGAGTCCATTTATGTGGAAGAAAGTGAGATCGATAGGGAGATCGAGGAAATTGCCGGGCAGTCACGGGATTATGAAAAGGCGAAAAAATATCTTGAAAATGAAGGCATAAGAGCAAACCTAAGACAGAAAATATTACAAAACAGGGTTTTTAAGTTTATAGAAGATAATGCCCGGATTAGGTTAATCAAGGAAAAAAGAGAACCGGCTGAGGAGGGTGAGAACAAATGATCCTTATCCCTATGGTAGTGGAGCAGGATGGCAGGGGGGAGCGGGCTTTTGACATCTACTCCCGTCTTCTTAAAGACCGGATCATCTTCTTAGGAACGGCCATTGACGATCACGTATCTAACCTGGTAGTGGCGCAGATGCTTTATTTGGAAGCGGAAGATCCGGACAAGGAAATTTTTTTCTATCTTAATACCCCGGGGGGACATGTGAGTTCAGGCCTTGCCATTTACGACACGATGCAATACATTAGATCCTCTGTATCAACTTTCTGCATGGGGCAGGCGGCCAGTATGGGGGCGCTGCTGCTGGCTGCGGGAAGTAAAGGTAAAAGATACGCCCTTCCTCACTCGAGGATACTGATTCATCAGCCCCTCGGTGGTTTTCAGGGACAGGCCACGGATATTGACATTCAGGCTCGAGAGATATTAAGATTAAAAGACGAACTAAATCATATACTGTCTGATTTGACCAATCAGCCTCTTGAGAAGATCCAGTCAGATACGGAAAGGGATTACTATATGGGCGGCGAGCAGGCGAAGGCCTATGGGCTTATAGATGAAATTATCGTGAAAAAGACTATGATAACAAAATCTTAGATATCATTGAACGGGCATTGCCGGAGAATATTATAGCCGGTTCTTCACCGGATAACGGGGTATTATTTATGACAAAAAGAAATGGCAACCATAGAGAAATGCGTGGCGTGCTTTTTTGTTCCTTTTGCGGGAAAGCACAGGATGAGGTAAAAAAGCTTGTTGCCGGTCCTGCTGCATTTATCTGTGACGAGTGTATAGAACTATGTAAATGCATTGTTGAGGAAGAAAACGCGGCGCCGCAAGCCGAAGGATCAAAAAGAGGGATCCCCGAACCGAAGGATATAAAACTATTTCTGGATCAGTATGTCATTTCTCAGGAACGCACCAAGAAGGTGCTTTCCGTTGCCGTTTACAATCACTACAGCCGTTTATCTTCTGGCTCAAAGCTTGATGCTGTAGAAATACAGAAAAGCAACGTAATGCTTATCGGTCCCACGGGAACGGGCAAAACCCTGCTGGCAAAGACTCTTGCCAGGCTTTTGAAGGTGCCTTTTACCATAGCTGACGCCACTACCCTCACGGAGGCAGGCTATGTGGGCGAAGATGTGGAAAATATCATTCTCAGCCTCTTGCAGAACGCCGATTACGATGCGGAAAAGGCATCGCGGGGGATCGTCTATATCGATGAGATCGATAAGATTGCTAAAAAATCAGGTAACCCCTCCATTACAAGGGATGTATCGGGGGAAGGCGTGCAACAGGCGCTCTTGAAAATCATGGAAGGCACCATAGCAAACGTGCCGCCCAAGGGGGGAAGAAAACATCCCCAGCAGGAATTTATTCAGGTTGACACTACCAATATATTGTTCATTTGCGGTGGGGCATTCAATGAACTGGATAAGATTATTGCCAGGCGCGTGGGGCACAACAGCATGGGGTTCGGCGCCGACATAAAAAGCAAGAAGGATAAGAATATCGGTGAATTACTGTTAAATGTCCAGTCTGAAGATTTGTTAAAATACGGCCTGATCCCGGAATTTATCGGACGGTTGCCGGTGATTACAAGCTTAAACGAGTTGGAAGAGGCTGATATGGTGAAAATCTTAGTGGAGCCCAAAGATGCCATCATCAAACAATACAAAAAATTATTCGGGATGATGAATGTCAATTTGAAATTTACCGATGATGCCCTGAGCGCTATCGCGAGACTATCGGTGGAACGGAAATCGGGG
Organism: Syntrophales bacterium; assembly: GCA_035283845.1. Lineage (GTDB taxonomy): Bacteria > Desulfobacterota > Syntrophia > Syntrophales > JACQWR01 > DATESZ01. Next base: position 24,229 of record DATESZ010000005.1, read on the forward strand.
GCGCGCGGTCTGCGCTCGATCATAGAAAACACCATGTTAGACATCATGTTCGAAATTCCGTCCCGTCATGATGTGCAGGAATGCGTGATTACGGAAGAGGTGGTTATCAACAGAGAACAACCTATTCTGCTTTTTGAAACTAAATCCGAAACGGCTTAGCGCCGCTTTATAAAATACAGGAAAAAATACTATGTTTGATTTAATGGATAAAGAAAAAGAAGAAATTACCACCGCGATTCCGGTGCTGCCTTTAAGGGATGTGGTAGTGTTTCCCCACATGATAGTTCCTCTTTTTGTCGGCAGAGAGAAGTCCATTGCCGCATTGCAATCGGCAATGAAGTATGAAAAGGGGATATTTTTAGTAGCCCAGAAAAACGCGAAGAAAGACGAGCCGGCAGAAGATGATATCTACAAGTTCGGCACCATCGGTATTATTATTCAGTTGTTACGACTTCCCGACAGGACAGTTAAAGTGCTTGTTGAAGGGCGCGCGAGGGGCATTATTAAGAAATACCTGCCCAACGAAGATTATTTCTTGGCAGAAGTGGAGGAAGTTCCGGTAGTTGCCGATCCCGATGCTATGAAAACGGAAGCGCTGATGAGAAGTATCAAAGAGGCTTTCGAAATCTATTTGAAGTTGAGCAAAAAGGTTCATATAGAGATAGCAAGTACAGTTGCCGCTATGGATGATCCTTCAAAATTTGCCGATGTCGTTGTTTCCAATGTTAATGTAAAACTTGAAGATAGGCAGACAATCCTCGAAGTAATCAACGTAAATGATAGACTTGAGGCCATATATGCCCTTATCGTAGCTGAGAACGAGATCCTGCAGGTTGAAGAAAAGATCAAGCGGCGGGTGAAGAAGCAGATGGAAAAGACCCAGAAGGATTATTATTTGAATGAGCAGATACGCGCCATTCAGAAGGAGATGGGAGAAAAGGATGATTTCAGGAATGAAGTGGGGGAACTGGAAAAGCGGCTGAAACAGAAGAAATTATCCGAGGAAGCGAGTAAAAAAGTAAAACAGGAAATTAAAAAGCTTCAAATGATGGCGCCCATGTCGGCTGAATCCACGGTAGTGAGAAACTATATAGAATGGATACTGGAAATGCCCTGGGGTGAGAAAACGGAAAACGATAAATCCCTTAAAGAATCCGAGACAATCCTTGAAGAGGATCATTATGGCCTGAAAAAGGTAAAGGAGAGGATACTGGAGTATCTTGCCGTACAAAGCCTTGTAAAGAAAAATAAAGGATCCATTTTGTGCCTCGTCGGACCGCCCGGCGTCGGGAAGACTTCAATTGCGAAATCGGTGGCCCGCGCCACAAACAGGAAGTTTGTCCGGATGTCCCTCGGGGGCGTGCGGGATGAGGCGGAGATCAGAGGGCACAGGAGAACGTATATAGGAGCGCTGCCCGGCAAGATTATCCAGTTGTTGAAGAAAGCAGGTTCCAACAACCCCGTTTTTTGTCTCGACGAGGTCGATAAGCTGAGTTCCGATTTCCGGGGCGATCCTTCCTCCGCCCTGCTCGAGGTTCTTGATCCGGAACAGAATTACGCCTTCAATGATAATTACCTTGAGGTTGATTATGACCTTTCAGACATCATGTTCATTACCACGGCAAATATATTGCAGACAATACCGGCGCCCCTTCAGGATCGGATGGAAGTGATTCGCATTGCCGGATATACGGAGCCGGAAAAGTTGAGTATTGCCCAGAAATTTCTCGTGGCCAAGGAACTGGAGGCAAATGGTCTTACCGCTGATAATCTGACTTTTACAGATGGGGCGCTGCTGACAATTATCAGGAAATATACGCGGGAAGCTGGCGTCCGGAACATGGAGCGGGAGATTGCCTCCATTTGCCGAAAGGTTGCCCGCGAGATTGTTACCAATGGTCATAACGGCATGATTAAAGTAACAGCGAAGCTGGTTTCTAAATATCTGGGGGTAGCAAAGCACAGGCATGGCGAAACGGAAGGGAAAGATGAAGTAGGGTTAACAATTGGACTCGCCTGGACGGAAGTGGGCGGCGAGTTGCTTGTCATCGAAGCTTCCATCATGAAGGGAACCGGGAAGATGACCCTGACGGGAAAGTTAGGAGATGTCATGCAGGAATCTGCCCAGGCCGCTCTGACCTACGTCCGCGCTCGGGCGGAACAGTTCGGTTTGCCGGACAATTTTTACAAGGAAACGGAT
>DATESZ010000006.1:0-12897 GCA_035283845.1 Syntrophales bacterium
AAACCCCGCCGGAAATTAGCATTAACCTAAAGGTTGTTCCCGGCCAGGATAATTCGCCCCAGTTTGTTGCCGGCACGATACCCGTGGGTACGGACATCGAAGTGCCGATCGAAATCATTGATCAGGAGATGGGCGCGGCGATCCTTACCGTTACCTACAATGCCTCGGTGTATGCGGTTCAATTGTCCCAAACGGGCTATTCAATTTACCAGCCTGTTACGGCGGACAATCCGGCGGCGATGGGAAAGAATATCTATCAGCCAAGTTTCAGCGCGCCGATAGCCGGCAGTCAGACCCGGTATTTCAGACCCGGTATGCCGGGGACTTATACCTTTATATTATCAGCCACGGATGCCGCCGGGAACAGCGAAAGACAGAGCGTGACGGTACGCGCCGTCTCGTCGGGCGAGATACCCGGTCCCATTGATGGCCAACCGGTAGTGGACAAGATACTGCCGGAGGACAAGGCCGCTGATATCATGGTTAGTATGCCGATCGTAGTTGCTTTCAGCGAACCGATCAATGGCGCTACGTTGAACGCAAATTCATTCAGGCTCATAGATTTGGCAACGGGGGCGCAGGTTGCGGCGGATATTTATATCAGTATCAACGGCGGGATGATGACGGCCACGCTCCAGCCCAGGACGAATCTTGCTTATGGGCATGAGTATGAGATAGTCCTTACCCGCGACATTAAAGACAGCAATCCCAATCCTTCCCAAAACGGCGAGTTTTTGCCGCTGGATCAGGAGTATCGTTACCGCTTCACGACCAAGACGCCCGATATTTACGATCTGACTGCGGGCGGGTTTGAGTTAACGCCCGGAGGCAGGGGAGGAGCGAATATTGCCCTGTATACGGATCGTGAAAGCGGCCGCGCCTATTCCTATGTCACGGCTGAGGAGGCCGGCTGGCGGGCTGTGGATGTCACTGATCCGACCATGCCGTTCGTGACGTATAAAGAAAACCACTCGCAGCCGCCGGACACGGCTACGCCAAACGTTGCCTGGCGTTACCGGGGCGCCGCCGTTGATCAGGAGACAGGCATCCTTGTCCTTACGGAATGGATTTATTGGAATTGCGCCGAATGCGGCAATTTCGGCTATGTAAGCTTCTATGACGTAGGAAGATAGGTAAGGTAAATATAGAAGATAGAAGATAGGGGTCAAATCTTTGGTCTTGACAATTGGTGATGGACGGACTAAATGAACGACCATGGCAAGACCGTTGCGCATACAATACCCGGGCGCACACTATCACGTGACCTGCCGGGGAAATGACCGAAAAGAGATATTCCGGGATGAAGAGGACCGGAAGGTTTATCAGGAAAAACTCCGCTGTTCTTTGGAGATATTTAATGTTTCCCTTCTCGCATATGCTTGTATGTCGAACCATTTTCATTTACTGGTTGTCACGCCGGAGGGGAATCTTTCGGAGTTCATGCGCCACTTCAATATCAGCTATACCTCTGCCTTCAACCGGAAGTACAGGCGTTCCGGGCATCTTTACCAGGGGCGGTACAAGGCCTTCCTGGTTGATGAAGATAATTACCTTCTGGAGGTATCCCGGTACATTCACCTAAATCCTTTTCGGTTGAAATCAGGCGGCTCTGCGGACAAAAGGTGGAAAGAACTTTTGGGGAGTGATTTCACCAGCCTGCCCGGCTACCTGTCGGAAAGGAAAAGAAAGGGATACATTAATTACGGGGTTGTTTTGCAATATCTCGGCGGGGACAATCGGGAGGGGATGCTGGCATATCGGCGCTTCGTGGAAGAGGGTGTCGGGATAGCGGGGAGTCCGCTTGCATTGGGGAAGGGAAACGGCATTGTAGGCGACAGCGGTTTTGTCGCGCGGGTCAAAAGAAGATTTGGCAAGGGCGGGGATTCGATGCGGGAGCAGCCTTCGTTACGGGATCTCAGTAGGGAATTAACGCCGGAAGCATTGATTTCGCGTTATTTGGAACTGACAGGGGAACCGAGAGAGCGTATATGCAAGCGGGGACGTCAATCCTTGGAGCGGGCGGTGCTGATGGAGTTGCTGTATCGTTTCTGCCGGATCACGCAACCGGAAATAGGAAAGCTGCTGGGCGGGATAGATTACAGCGCCGTGAGCCAGTCGAGAAAGAGGTTACAGGCAAAATTGGAACAAGAGCCAGAATTACGGCAGCGATACGAAAATATACGAGATCATCTATGGGAAATGTAATGCGTCCGCGGCATGCGGAGGGGTAGCCACCCTCAATTGTCAAGATCAAAGATTTGACCCCGTCCCGGAATTCAAATAAAAAGAAAGCCAATTTTTCTTGACACACTATCGCCATTTTCATATATTCGGCCCGACAAAAATCGAGTTTTTATCAAACAAAAGTGTGAGGGGGAAAACATGAGCATCCGGTTCGAAAAAGACGTCATCGAGGCCAAGGTACTCAACCCAATCAAGAACTTCGAGCTGGATACAAAGTTCACCGAGGTGCGGCGCGACCCGCTGACGGGACGCACGAGCCGGATCGTCGATCGGCTCGGTCCGACGCCTCCCAAACATGATATAAGCGGCCTGATCGAAAAGACGCGTAACTGCTTCTTTTGCGGCGAAAACGTCGAGCGGGTAACCCCACGCATTCGCCCGGAAATCTCCTCCGAGGAGCGCATCAAGGTGGGTGATGCCATCCTATTCCCGAACTTAATGGCTTACAGCAAGTACAGCGGCGTGTCGATCTTTTCAAAGGAGCACTTCATCGAGCTCGGCGAGTTCACCGTTGAGCTCGTCGCCAACAATCTTAAGGCCAATCGGCGTTACGTGCAACTGGTGGCGGCCTTCGACCCCTCGGTGCAGTATTGCTCCATTAATTGCAACTACCTGTACCCTGCCGGCAGTTCGCTGCCCCACCCCCATCTGCAAAACGCCATCGACACGTTTCCTACCAATGTGCAGGATGAGATGCTGCGCCGCAGCGAGGAGTACTTCCAGCGCCACGGTCGGGTCTTCTGGCAGGACCTCGTGGAAATGGAAAAGAAGCAGGGCGAACGCTACGTCGGTGCGATCGGCAGCACGGCCTGGACGACGAGCTTCGCGCCCATTGGCTCCAACGAGGTGCGCGGCATTGTTCTCGGCCAGTCGTCCGTGACGGCGCTGTGCGATGCCGACATCGAAGCTCTTGGCGAAGGGATCGCCCGGGTGCTCAAGTTTTACGATAGCCAGGGCCTGAGCAGCTTCAACCTGGCGATCTACTCCGGTCCTATCTCCGGCGCCGAGCACTTCCGGGTCAACCTGCGCCTGATCAGTCGCTCGAACCTGGAGCCCTACTATCGCAGCGATGCCACCTGCTTCGAACGGCTGCACTGGGAGTCCATGACTGATCAGAAACCCGAGGATATATGCGCCGAGCTGCGGCGGTATTTTCTGTAAGGCTATTGCCTGAGGACCGTGCGAGCCGGGTTGCGCGAGTGATTTGATTGACACTCAAGCCTTTATCAAACTATTTATGCCCTGCAGAAGCGCGTTCGTATCGTAAAGAAATGGATAAACAAAACAATGCATGACCAGTACATTAAATTTTGGCAGCATCAACATACATTCAACATCGAGAAAAAGGCGACAGAAAAAAAGACCCTCATTGTCGTTATCGTTACATTTGTGATGATGATTGCCGAGATTCTGATCGGGTGGGTGTCACATTCAATGGCATTACTGGTTGATGGCTGGCACATGGGCACGCATACATTTGCATTAGGAGTGTCTCTACTTGCCTATATCTTGGCGAGAAAATATGCAACCGATCGGAGTTTCACGTTCGGCACATGGAAAATTGAAATACTTGGAGCATACACCAGTGCGATTGTGCTTGGAATGGTCGGATTCATCATGATTTTTTCTTCCTTGGAAAGACTCTTCAAGCCGCTTGATATCTACTTTAATCAAGCCTTATTAGTAGCGATTATGGGCTTGATCGTCAATCTGGCCTGTGCCTTCATCCTCAACGCTGAAGACCGCTCTCATGAACCTCTTCATCATCCAGAACACGAGCAGTCGCATCTTCATAATACACATGATGATTTAAATTTAAAATCGGCATATTTGCATGTTGTGGCGGACGCCTCAACGTCCGTCCTTGCAATTGTGGCGCTCCTCGGCGCAAAATATTTTAACTATAATTGGTTAGACCCATTTATGGGAATTGTCGGCGCAATCTTGATTCTCACCTGGGCGGCCTCTTTAGCCCGAGATACTTCCAGTGTTCTTCTCGAACGTCAAATGAATCATCCACTTGTCAATACGATTACAGAACAGATGCAATCCGACGGTGATACAAAAATAAGTGATTTACATGTTTGGAAAGTGGCTCAAAATCAATATGCCTGTATCGTGTCATTAGTCACAGGAGGACATTATACCATTGATGAGTATAAGAAACGACTGAGTACATTGCCTGAATTAGTTCATGTGATCGTCGAAAAGAATTTATGCAAGGAATGTCAGGAGCCGGAGGCGTCAAGTATGTTTCATACTGGAAAAGCTTCACCCCAATAGTTATACATAAGCGGCCGCGGGCCGGGAAGATACATGGCCTGTACAGCCTTGCATTCGAATCCGGCTTCGATCAAAAGGGCTGGAATATCGCGGTTGAGGTGACAGCCACCGGTAATTTTCTTCCAGTGGGGCGTCAACCTGTCCTGCCAGCGGCAGATTCCTCTGTCTGGCGCGCGACCATGTTCGCAGAAGATTAGTCTTCCGCCCGGCATGAGGACACGGCGCATTTCTTTTAATGCATCGATAGGATTGGGGATCGTGCAAACCGTATAAGTGACGAGTACGGAATTGAAGCTCGCGTCATTGAAAGGAATCTTTTCCGCTGAGAGGCCGACGAGCTCCACATCGAGCCCTGATCGTGCGATACGTTTGAGAGCCAGACGGTGCATTTGCAGCGCTGGATCCAAACCGATGATTTTCGTTACCTTGGACTGATCATAATACCGCATGTTCAGGCCTGTGCCAATGCCGACCTCCAGTACAAGACCTTCGGCAAAGGGAACGACTTTCTCCCGCTGACGGCGCATGGGTTTGATATTGCAGGCAATATCAAGCAAATGCGGCAAGATGTGCCGGTCGTACCAGTTAGCTTTCACTTCACCTCTACCTGGGGTCTGGTTGATGGAGGGGCTGGGCATCGGCTTCATTCCGGCACGGGGACTTGAACCGATGCAGTGATGACTACGTCCGCTCCACGTACTGTGGTCTGGTGTCCCTTGCCAGTTGTGTCTTCAAGCAGAACAATTGAGCCAGTGTGAAGGGAGCACGACGTTCCATCGCTGACTTGCACGTTCGCCTCGCCTCGGAGGAAAAAGAGCCATTGCTTTGCGGGCGTAGGGTGCCATTCTCCGTGCCAGTCAGGAGCAAGCCGGAGCATTGTGACCGTTGAAGCCTTTGCGGGATCGGAAACATCCAGTGGGGGCGCAGGCGGCGCGAAGGCTTTTGTCGACATTTGCAGGTCGAGCCACTCCGCGTGTGACTCACCGGTTTTGTCCGCAAAGACGCGGAGGTAGGATAATGGCTTGGACATCGAAGGGCTCCTTTCTGCTACGCCTAACGAATTATTTGTTGATTTGGGATATACTATGGGGGAAATTCGCCGCGAAATCAAGAAATAAATGTTTCAGTGGATCGGTGGGAAAACTTATGATTTTTCACGGTTGCAGAAGCTTAAAGCCTGTGGCCTCATCGGGCCTGCGGACGCCCGTGCTGTCCTTCAGCTCAAATAGAACGGCCTCCATGACGTGCCAGACCTTAACGCCCGTCCTGACGCAGCCGGCCACGGTGTCGCCATTCCGGCCGCAGGTCATGTGCATGTGAAGAACGGGTTTGCCCTCGCCATCGGGAAACAGAGTTCCAACGCCGGCCACTTCGTGAACATTTTCGAGCATCAAGCTCATGGGAATGAGGGGCGTCGCCCGGCCATCTTCCGGCCCCACGACCAGCCGGCTGCCCTTGTCGGCGCCGCCGAGGATCACCAGGGTCGCCGCCCCGATGGCATGTTCCCGGGCAAAAGACTCGATGGATTCATGGACAATATCGCCGTCTTCCAGACGGATAACGAAGATGCGCCCCGGTTTGGCTTGAGAATATTTCATGTTTGACGACCCCCTGGGAAACTTGTGTCTCACATGCCATTCTCATAGCATAGGATATTTTGAAAAACCATCCCTTGCTCTGATAATCATCAAGGTTCCAGAAGCCAACAATAATAAACCTGCTGTGGTTTGCTATAGAATCCGGTTATTTCCGGTTGGTCCTTCTTTTTATAGTCTCTGGGGATTGTTTCCCACTGTGAATTTTCCGTTTTAAGCTTGTAGCTGCCGGTTGTTAAGGAGGGAGAAACATACTCTTTAGCGCGCTTGAAGATAGAAAAAAGATTATTATATTAATGGAAGGCATTATCAAAAATGAGAGGTAAAAGGGAAGAGATGGGAAAGCACATAGATATCAGAGAAATGGAAGAAGATATAAAACAATATGTTTCCAAAAAATATGGGGTCAAATTCAATATTGCCGGATTTGGGCCCATGCCGGAAGCGTCTATTGATGAGAATCAAAGCAAGGGAAAGGAGACCAAAACGGAAGTTGTCTCAATCCAATTCGATATGAAACCTGAGGAATTAAAGGCCTACCTGGATGAGTATATTATCAAACAAGATGAGGCAAAACAGGTATTGGCCACTAAAATCTGTACGCATTTAAATCGTATCAAGATGTTTGAGATGAACCGTATTAAAAAGAGGCCGGATGTAGTAGGACTTATCAAGAATAATATCATAATGATAGGTCCAACGGGAGTGGGCAAGACTTATTTGGTCAAGCTAATAGCTAAGAAGATCGGCGTCCCCTTTGTGAAGGGCGATGCCACGAAGTTCAGCGAAACAGGATATGTCGGCGGAGATGTGGAAGATTTGGTCAGAGAATTGGTTCATGAAGCCAAGGGAAATATCGAACTTGCCCAGTATGGGATCATTTACCTGGATGAGGTTGACAAAATAGCGGCTTCGCATAACCTGATCGGGCTGGATGTATCTCGAACGGGTGTGCAGCGTGCCTTGCTGAAACCAATGGAAGAAACCGAGGTGGAACTAAAGGTTCCCCATGACCCAATTTCTCAGATTGAAGCTATCCAGGAATATCAGAATACTGGCAAACGTGAGAAAAAGAAGATCAGCACCAAACACATCCTGTTCATAATGAGCGGTGCATTCAATGGACTGGAGTCAATAGTAAAAAAACGAATCCACCGGCAGGAAATAGGCTTTGGGGCGGCGATTCAAACGAAAGATGAAAATGCCGAGAACCTAAAGCATTTGAAGGCAGAAGATCTCATCCGGTACGGATTTGAGTCGGAATTTATCGGCAGGCTACCGGTGTTAACTGTCTTTGAGCAACTGGATAAGGAGGACCTCTATAAGATTCTGCACAATTCCAAGAGCCCCATCATCATCGGGAAAAAACGGGATTTCAAAGCCTATGGCATTGACCTCCTATTCGAGGATGAGGCTCTCCATAAGATTGCAGAAAATGCCTTCGAAGAGCGCACCGGAGCGCGTGGGCTGGTGAGCGCTGTAGAGCGCGTTCTTATGAAGTATGAACATTCGCTCCCTTCGACGAATATTCGTCATCTGGTTGTCACGCCCTATATGGTAGACGATCCTGTTGGAGAATTCGATAAGATCCTTGCTTATCCAGAAGATCCGGAAAGAGACGCCGCCTTTCAACGACTATTGGTAGAAGAAGAAGCACAACTGGAAAATCTTACTAGAAATAAGATACACGAATGGCAGGCATCTTCGGGGCTCAACTTTTCTGATGAAAGGATCAAACGCATAGTCAAGCATTCCCTGGCAAGTCAGACAGATATTGAAGTTGCGGTAGCAGAAATTCAGGCTGTACAGCAGGCAGCCCAAGATTTTGCCATAGCTTTCTCTGCTCGGAATGGATTGAAGATATCGTTTTCCGACGGGGCAATAGATTGGTTGACAGAAAAGGCCTGGCAGGAGTCACAGGACACCTCCGAATACCTGAAGCGATCACTGCAAAATTATGACCACGGGCTTAAATTAATTAGAGAAAAGACGTGTGAACAACACTTTCTCATTTCTGTTGATGGCATGGCTAAACCGGAAGAATATTTGAACAGCTTAATTCAAGAAGCTTACCGATGATAGAATTGTATCACTCAGGATGCCCCAGGACAGGCGATCTATACCGGAAGCGATAGAAGAAAAGAGCCAAAGAAGTCCGAATGTCTAAATGTGTAGACGGGTGACTCACAGCATACTACGGCGAAAATGAAGGCGGAAAGAATGATCCAGGCAACAGGACATGTGGCGACGAGCAAATAAACCAGTAGAACCCGGCCCCGATAAGACGGAAGGCATAAAGAATGACTGACGCCGATCAAGAGGACCTTGGGAGAAATCCAGGGGCTTTTTTCGCTAATAGCGGTAAAGAATAGCCACACAAACAAAAAGGGGTTAAGCTGACATCGCGTAACCCCTTAATATTATTGGTGGAGCTGGCGAGGATCGAACTCGCGACCTCTTGAATGCCATTCAAGCGCTCTCCCATCTGAGCTACAACCCCAGACCGCTTGTGCCTGAGTTTTGCGCACCGCACTAACACAGTGTTCGGAAACTTGTCAACAGATTTTTCCCGAAGTGAAACCCTCATGACGGTGTCCGTCACAAAGGAGAATGAAAATTACCCCTCCCCCTTCCCCCTACCTCAAGGGGAGGGGGTGAGGGGGAGGGTGAAAGGTATTTTCGGATGAAAAGATGAAGTATTCTTTCATATTTTGGTTGACAAAGAAACCTGGTTATAGCTATCGTGCAGACAATTGGCGATAGGCGGCGTAAAACCTATTTCCTCAATTTTTATGGTTAAACGAGGAGAATCAAAATGGCAAAATGGAATAAGGAAAAAAAGGTTCTTGAACATCAGCATACAAAATTCTGGGAATATGAGCTGAAAAATGTACCTGAACCCAATCTGCAGAAGGATATCTTCCCCTATGATGAAATATCGCGTATCGACTTCGACCACCGGATCTGCATGATTAATCCTGCATCCGAGATATTCATCACCGACACTACCTTTCGCGACGGGCAGCAGGCAAGACCTCCCTATTCGGTAAAACAGATTGTGGATCTTTTCACCCTGCTTGCCGCACTGGGCGGTAAAAACGGCGTCATCAGACAATCGGAGTTTTTTCTCTACAGCAAAAAAGACAGGGAAGCAGTGGAAGAGTGTCTTGCCTTAGGCCTGGATTATCCCGAAATCACGGGCTGGATAAGGGCCAATAAAGAGGATGTGCAACTGGTTAAGAAGGCGGGCCTTAAGGAAACTGGCATTCTGACCTCCGCTTCCGACTATCACATCTTTCTAAAGCTTAACAAAACCAGAAAAGAGGCGCTTGATGAGTACCTTGGCATCGTCAAATCCATCCTGGACGCAGGCATCAGACCGCGCTGTCACTTTGAGGATATCACGAGGGCCGATATTTACGGCTTCTGCATCCCCTTTGCCATTGAACTGATGAAACTTAGACAGGAGAGCGGCATCGACATCAAGGTGAGACTCTGCGATACCCTGGGATACGGAGTAACCTATCCGGGCGCCTCGCTGCCGCGCAGCGTGGACAAGCTGGTTCGCGCCTTTATCGACGATGCGGGTGTTCCGGGCCACCTGATGGAGTGGCACGGTCATAACGACTTTCACAAGGCGATGATCAATGCCACCACCGCCTGGCTTTACGGGTGCGCCGCAGCCAACTCCACGCTTTTAGGCATGGGGGAACGAACGGGGAACCCTCCCATAGAAGGACTAATCATCGAATATATCTCCTTAAAGGGAACCACCAACGGGATCGACACCAGGGTGATCACCGATATCGCCGAATACTTTGAAAAGGAGGTTGGCGTCAGGATTCCGCCCAACTATCCCTTTGTCGGCTCTGAATTCAATGTCACCATGGCTGGCGTCCATGCCGACGGACTTATCAAGTCTGAAGAAATCTACAATATCTTTGACACGAAGAAGATATTGAAGAGACCCATTACCGCTACCATCAGCGACAAATCCGGCAATGCCGGCATCGCTCTCTGGATAAATCAGCACTTGAATCTTGAGGGAGAAGCCGCATTGGACAAGCGGCATCCCGGCGTATCCAGAATTCATAAAAAGGTGACGGAACAGTATGACGCAGGCCGGGTCACGGCCATGTCCCACGATGAGATGGACAAACTGGTCCGCAAGTATATCCCTGAGCTCTTCCTGTCCGAATTGGACCAGATAAAACTGAAAGCGGCGGAAGCGGCGGTTACCGTCGTCAAGCAGGTCATTGAACATGAGGTTATGCGGACGATGAAACCGGAGCTTCAGGAACCGGTGATGCAAAAGTTTATCGAAGATAACCCGTCCATTCAGTTTGCCTATGTGGTGGACACGAACGGCAAAAAGATCACGAAAAACATCACCAATATTGCCGACCGGGCCAAATATGAAAATTACGGCGTGGGTACGGATCAATCGGACCGGGAATGGTTCATTAAACCGTTGCAAAGCGGCAAGATCCACGTCACCGATTTCTACATCTCAAAAATGACGGGCGCCTTGTGCATAACCGTTTCCTCCCCCATCATCAACCAAAGTGACGATATGGTCGGTATTTTCGGTGTGGATATCAAGTTCGAAGACTGGGTAAAAAGAGCGGAGGATATGGCTGAGGCGACGCAGATTGCCCTCAAATCGGAATACGAAGCAAAAAGCAAATCGGATTGGCGGTTATAGGGGGAACGTCATCATTCCTCGTCCACGACCCATTGCTCATCAATTCCGTGAGCGACCCCCTGTGTCGCGAGATGAATGCCCATATTTTCCCCGCCGTTGCCTTGCCGATCCGGCTGTAGAGGCCAAGCGCCCTTTTCCAGGCCAGTTCATCGCCGGGATTGGCAATAATCCGGAGATAGGCGATCACGTCCTTTACATGGGCCTGCTCAAAGAAGCGGATGCTGGACCGTATCTCGAAAGGGACGCCCCATCGTTTATTCCTTGCGCCGGGCTTCACGTTCCAGGCGGCGGTTGCTGCTTCCGTAAACGAAAACGCCGGCAAGCACCGGGACGGGGATCGCGGCAATGATGCCGCCGGTAGTGGTATAACCGGAAAGAACGCAAATGACGCCTCCAATGATCGCGACGACAGAAACAAAAAAGCCGAGATACAACCCCAAACGACTGTCTCTGACGTCCGACTGGATTACAGCCTTTTCTAACGATTGCCGGTGCTGCACCTGGCTTTCAAAGAGGACGATGATACGTTCGGCGGCGCCTGGAACCATTTGGTTGTATTTTTCCATCAGTTCAGGAGGGGGGAGCGGCCCTTGAAAGGCAGTTACGGTGCGCGTTGCGGCAAGTGCGGATGGGGAGGTAGAAGCATTAACGAGACGCTTGGCAGGAGATGGCGGTCTTTTCTTTTTCATGCATGCGTCTCTGTCTCATACCGTTCCAGGGTCTTACAGAAATCGAGGCCCAGTGCCCGCCAGTCCTCAGCAAAGGCGCGCATATCCGCATTGTTGGGGATATCGTACTCGTTATAAATTTTCAGCGTACCGCCGAAATCAAGCAGCCGGGCAACCCCGGAAAGGAAGCTTGGCCTGGCGAACAGAAAAAAAGAATGTGTTTTCATGAGACAGCTTTCTAAAACGGTAACCGTTAGTTTAGATAAAGCTTATCCGATTTTTAAGAAATGTCAATAAAAATTGTAAGCTAATGCACCAGGCGGAAACTATGAAAAATATAAACCCCGCTGGCTGGTTCAGGCTTGCAGCCTGAACTATTTATTAATGAACCATCTTTTCCTCTCATACCGGAACTACCTCCGCCAGAATGCGCCTGCCAATAGCCGGCTTGAGAGCCTCGCGCTCAACCAAATCAACCCGGCGTCCAAGCAGGGAGCCTAGTTCCCGCTCCAAAGCCACAAAACCAATCAGTGTCACCGGCATCTGGTTGTCAAACTCAACCAGAAGATCAATATCGCTCCGTTTTGTCTGGCGCCCGTGTACATGCGAACCAAAAATGCCAAGCGATTTGATGCCGTAGCGCTGTCGCAACTCCGGCAGTCTTTCCTGAATGGTCTGGCGTAAAATTCCAATATCAATGCTATTAATGTTAATGGTCTGTTTTATCACAACAAGCCTCCTTAAAATTCCAGTGACATGACTCTTAATTTTACGGAATTGCCCAATTCATTATGAATCCTTTGTACGTGTGTCTGACTTTTTTGTGCAAAGAGTACAAAAATAGGTGTTATGTCCCCGGAATTGCCTCTCGTAATAGGCCATGACCTGCGTCAGATTGATATCCTGAATCGCCTTGCATCTCGCCTGGGTAAAGATGGTGGCAACACGATCAAGAAGATTGCCGTAATCTCGCGGCACTATTTCATCTTTTCGCATAGATGTTCACCCACTACTGTCCCAACGTTGAGTTTGTTTGATACCGTAACTTTATGAAATACTTTTTTATTACACCATAAATGTCATTTTTCGATTTGAAATTATTTTCATTAATATGCCAGTCTTCTGCATCACAGCAGAAGGAGATGGCATATGAATTCTGGCAAATCGATTTTTTCACAATTGATGGATTTTATCCCTCACTACGAGTTTGTTAAATGCGTCGAACGATACAACGGCAACTACAAAATAAAAAGCTTCTCTTGCTGGGATCAGTACCTCTGCATGGCTTTCGCCCAGCTTACTTATCGGGAGAGCCTGCGGGACATCCAAGCATGTCTTCGAGCG
Source organism: Syntrophales bacterium (assembly GCA_035283845.1). Classification (GTDB taxonomy): domain Bacteria; phylum Desulfobacterota; class Syntrophia; order Syntrophales; family JACQWR01; genus DATESZ01. The sequence goes on from DATESZ010000006.1 coordinate 12,840, forward strand.
GCTCAGGTCAAGTTATATCATCTGGGCATCCGGGGCAAGGTCTCCCGCAATACCTTGG
>DATESZ010000007.1:0-7404 GCA_035283845.1 Syntrophales bacterium
CCTCTACGGGGGAGGGAGGGGTGGGGGTGATTTTCATCCCTCGTTGTGCCCGATCCGGGCATGGGGGTAAGAAGGAAGAAGAAGGAGTATAAGATGGCATTGAAGGATAATAGAGAGTTTATTGAGGCCCTAAGCAAGGCAGGTGAGTTGGTGCGTGTCAAACAGGAGACTGATTGGGACTGCGAGATAGGCGCAATTACACGAAGGTTGTGCGAAACAGTAGGATCCCCCGCTGCATTGTTCGAAAATATTACGGATTACGCAGGGCATCGTATCTTGGCAAATTCTTTAGCCAACTGGAGGCGTATAGCAGTTGCCATAGGCCTTGACCCTGAAAGCCCCGTCCGTGAAATTTGCGAGGAGTATTATGCGAGGAGCAACAAGAGAATAAAGCCAGTAGTGGTTAAAAAAGCTCCATGCCAGGAAAATGTCATCACCGGAGAAGATGTTGACCTTACCATGTTTCCAGCGCCCATGGTGCACGATGGAGACGGAGGCCGCTATATCAGCACTTGGCATATAGTGATTGCCAAGGATCCTGATTCCGACTGGACAAACTGGGGCATGTATCGTCAGATGATTCACAGTAAGCGTTATTTAGGGGGGCTTATACTGCCGACTTCGGAAATGGGCGGGATTAAGGCCAAGTATGAGGCTGCCGGTAAAACCATGCCTTTTGCCACTGCTATTGGCGGAGATCCCGTTTCTATTCTTTGCGGCAGCTTTCCTGTGGGTCCAGGGATTAGTGAGGTTGACATAGCAGGTGGAATGCGTCAGGAGCCAGTAGAGCTGGTAAAAGCCGTGACTTCCGACCTTATGGTGCCTGCCCAAGCTGAAATTATTTTGGAAGGTGAATTGGTGCCGGGCGTACAGGTAGACGAAGGGCCTTTTGGTGAATTCACGGGATTCCGCACCTCACCGAGGTCGCCTCGCCCTGTGTATAAAGTGACGGCAATCACCCATCGGAATGATCCCATCCTTACGATGTCGAATATGGGTATGCCTGTGGACGAATCGACGATTACAGTGGGCGCATTAGGTTATACCTTACCGGTGAGAAGGCTTCTCGAAGAGCAAAGGATACCCATAACTGGAGTATATTCACCTCCGGAGATGCAGGCAATGGCTATAGTAGTTGGCACTAAAGTGCCCTATAATCACATTGCTATGCAGATAGCCGGTATAGTGTTTGGCTTGCCGGTTATGTGGGGTTATGTGAGCAAGCTCATAGTGGTGGATGATACCGTTGACCCCTACAATTTAAATGAAGTGTTGCATGCTCTGGGAACAAAGCTTCACCCCGCAAAGGGAATCCACGTTTTTCCTTCCTTTGGCGCTCCCTTGCAACCATTCCTGTCTCTTGATGACAGGATCAAAGGACATTCCGCTAAAGTCTTGTTCGATTGCACATGGCCGGTGGAATGGGACCGGGAAACCGAGAAACCTGTCGCCGTTTCTTTCAAAAATGTTTATTCTGAAGAGATGCAGAAGAAAGTCTTACTCAACTGGGGAAACTATGGTTTTAAATAGACCGATCTTACTAAGGGTAAGGGAGAGCAAATCATGCAGCTTTACAGTCAAAGAGGTATGGAGAGCCCGTACTGGAATGAGTACATGGAAACCATGCCGCGAGAGAAACTGGATGCACTCCATCTGCGCCGGCTGCAAAGCCTGATTAAATATGCCTACGAGCATATCCCCATGTATCGTGACCTTTATGACAAGGCGCATGTCAAACCGGACGATATCAAATCGCTGGATGACTTCGCCAACAAGATTCCGACCATCGACAAATCGGATGTGGTCCTTTATCAGAGTCTGCGCCCGCCTTTTGGTGACAGTATCGTTAAGGACAGCGACGACTATTGCAACTTTTATTTCCAGACCTCCGGGACGACGGGAACTCCGCTCAAGGAAATCGGGTACTATCGGGACATGGTAAAAAACGGGTGGGTCTTCAACTGGTGGGCCAACGGTATTCGTCCCCGGGACATTATTTATTTTGCCTTTTCCTTTGGCACCTTTATGGCTTTTTGGTCTGCCTATCACTCGGCGGTATCCCTGGGGGCCCAGATAATTTCTTCGGGCGGAGCAAGCACCGAGCAACGGGTGAAGCAGATCATGGAGCTGAAACCGACGGTGTTGCTGGCCACCCCGACCTATGCCCTGCGGATCGCAGAGGTGGCACGGGAAATGGGGATCGATCCGGCCCGGACCACGATCAGGATTGTCAGCTCGGCCGGGGAGCCTGGCTATGTTTTGCCTGCCCTCCGCGAATCCGTCGAAAAGACCTGGGGCGCCAAGGCAATCGACCTATACGGTCTGTCGGACCTCTGGGGTTGCGATGCCTGGCATTGTCCGGTCCATCTTGATCGCCTTCATCTCACGGAGACGGTGGCCTATGGGCTCGCCCTGGATAAAGAAGGCAGACCCGTACCTGATGGGGGGCAAGGTGAGTGGGTGCTGACGAACTTCGCCAACATCATGCCGCTCATAAAATACCGCACCCATGACGTGGTGGAATGGCATAAAGAGCCTTGCGACTGCGGCAGGACCTGGATATGGCTGCGCAACGGGGTGCTGGGAAGAACCGACCAGATGGTCACCATTAAAGGCACCAACGTGTATCCCACCGCCATCCAGAGCATCATCGGAGAGAGTGATGGACTGACAGAAAATCTGGAAATCCATATCCATGCCGAAGAAGGGGGCAGTGCGGTAACAGTTCGGGTGGAAGCCGATCCGGCGGTATCGAGCGACAGATATGGAGAGTTGATGACAAAGCTGGCGAATGACCTGCGTTACCGGATCGGCGTTGCTATGAAAGTCGAAATTATGCCGCCAAGATCGCTGCCCCGTTATGAGATGAAAGCTAAAAGGGTGTTTGACCATCGTAAAGATAACTGAGGAGGCCTGATACCTTTCGGTTATAATTTTTTTATATAATAATAACATTCATTTAGAGTCCAATGGTCTTCACGGAGTAAGCTTCTTCATGATGCCCATCGACCGCCTCGCTCAATTTCCTGCTTTCTTCATTCGGCGGAAAATCTTCAGGCAAAAGATTCCTCTCTTGGCCAGTCTCAAGCTGACCTACCGCTGCAACCTCGCCTGTGCCGCCTGTCCGTTTCATCGTAGAGCCGGAGAAGAAAGTGACCAAATGAGCTGGACCTCTGCCATAACCTCACTCGACACGTTGAAGCGTCTGGGCGCCCTGATTATCGTTTTTGAAGGCGGGGAACCGCTCATGTGGCAGGATGGCAGATATAATCTGTACGATTTGATCGACTATGCCAAAAGGCACTTTCCCCGGGTCGCCGTGACCACAAACGGCACCTTCCCTCTCAATGTACCGGCGGTTCATAGCAGAACGTCGAATAAGGCTATTAACTTCGGGTTGAAAGCCGCTTCAAGACCGAATTTTCTCAAGATACCAAATTAAGAGAGCCCTCGACCATTAAATCGGCAATGCAGTTGAGCACTTTATTTAACAGGGGAAACGGGATTGTAGACGTTTCAAGCGGTGCAATAGTGCGTCTCTTGTGTCGTCATTGAGCGATTTTGACCCATCAAGCACTTTTGATACGATGTTGTAAGCCACTGTGAAGTTGCGGCACCCATGTTCATACCACTTGGCCAGTTCCACCGCGGCAAAATGGTTAGCTGGATTTTCACGAATCATCGTTTCCCATAGGCAAGAGGCATTTTCCCAGTCGCCATTTCTTTTTAACATCAATGACAGCATCTTTTGCGATTCAAACCTCACTGAAGCATGATTGCAGTCAGTGAGATCATGGAGAATACGTGTTGCCAGGGCATTTTCATTGCGGTCTTGCAGCAGTCGAGCAGCCGCCAGAAGGTCGCGAGGATCGTGTGTGACGGGGATGGCAGCATCGGGAACGATCAATTCGGATAAATGAACTGTCAGAACGGCCAGAGAAAGGATATCAAGGTGATTGTGTTTGAAAATGTCAACGACCAGTTGCGGATCACGGCGACGCAGCCAGGAGAAATAACGCTCGGGAATTTCCATGCCCAGTATATCGTCATCACGATAAACACCAAAGAGTGCCTGTTCCAGCGTAACGAGGCGTGAATTTTCCAACCGGTGACCGCAAAGGCGGCGGGATGGGAACAAGAGATCAAGATGCTGGAGGTTGTCCAGAGGGTTTCTCAGCTTGTTTAATATATAGCGAGTAGACAGAAGATTAAGATCAAAGGCCTTGCCGTTGAAAGAGACGAGGAATTGCTTTTTACGGACTATGTCAGTAAGATATTGAAGGGCGGCCCGTTCTTCCGAGAAGTCCCGAATGAAGATCTGGTCTGTAATAAAGGCATCCTTTTCAAACCGGCCCACACCGATCATGAATGCCAGCGTTCCTGTCCCCCCAGATAATCCCGTTGTCTCCGTGTCCAGAAAGAGTCCTTCGGAAATGTGAAAGCGGGCAATTTCTTGGTTGTTGGCCAGTAAAGCTGCGGCCTGCATGTTGAGCTTGACGAGTTCGCCTACGGAGCGGGTGCCATGGAAGTGATGGGCGTTCCGTCTTTCTGTTGCCAGAAAAAAGGCGCCCTGTGCCGTTGTGATTGCATCTCCGTTGATAAGTGTATTAAGTGGAGGATACTTTTTTGTTAGTGCCTGGCTTTCTTGCGGTCGCCTGACCATAATGGACTCAATACGACGGCGTAATTCCGATATCTCGGCACTTCGGGCCGTTTTCTGCGTCTCTTTCTTGTCTTCTCCTGTGATACGGCGCAGCCGGTCGACAACACCCGCGTTTTTCAAAAAATGTACCTCTGATTAATAATTTTATGCTCTGTTACTGCCCGCAACCATGGGCTTTTTAACCGATGATAGCGTTCAAGATGGAAAGAGCGCCCTCCTTGGCTGTGGTCCCTACTTCCAACGTTGGCCCTACACAGGACGGGCAGCCGCTGGTGCAGGGACAAATCGCTATGAGCCGACGCGCCCGTTCAAGGAGATTATTGTGCTCCCGGAAGAGAAGTTCGGAAAAACCTATGCCTCCAGGATAGGCGTCGAAAAGGAAAATGGTGGGATCGAAGGCGTCGGTCAATGCTGGACCTCCCGACGAAGGACTTTCGGTAATATGCCGCCAATCTTTACCAGAACGAACAAACCAATCGCCGCTTTTATCGCCGATGCAATGGTCAATATCGTGCGGATCCGACATCAGGATGATTGCAGCCAGGTGATGAAGACAATAGGCCAGTCCGGAAAGGGCGTCAATGATCTGTTCTCGGGTAAAGGGGAGAGTTTCCAGCAGGTCTTTGGGGATCATGAACCAGTAGCTCGTTGTGTGCATGTCCTTCTCCGGGAGATTGACATCGCCATAACCGAGGTTTTCCACCGTGTAGAACTTTATTTTTTTGTACCCAACCACCTTGCGCACGACCTGCACTTCCCCGTGCTCTACAATGATGCTTCCTTGTTTTTTGTTTTCAAAGCCATCGATGACCCGCACATTTGTGTAGGTCATGGCATCGGTGTAATAGTCCACATCAACCTTCCGGACATAGGCCTTCTTACGCTCCAGATCGAGCATGTCGACGTGGTAGGATTCCGATTCCACCATATAAATCGCTCCTTCATGAACACTCGTGAAGGCGCTGTCCCAGTCGACTTCGGCGATCGTCCGGGGATTGCCCTTGTCCGTTGTATCAATCACGACGACATTTTCGGGGTTGATACTTCGGAGGCTTACCTCATCAGCAGGATAACTCTCGGCAGACCAATGCCATCGTTCATCGACGCGGTGGAGGACTCCTTTTTCCTCAAGATATTGCAAAAGTTCCTCAATATTTTCCTTGCCAAAAGATTCACCTTGCTCGAAGGGAAGTTCAAAGGCGGCGCTTTTGATATGGTGCAGCAGGATAAGAAGATTATCGGGATTGATCCGGCAATGTTCCGGAGAGGTGGAGAAAAAGTAGTCCGGGTTTTCAACGACGAACTGATCCAATGGAGAACTTCTGGCTATAAGGAGGGCGACGCTTTCTCCTGATCGCCGGCCGGCACGGCCTGCCTGCTGCCAGGTGCTTGCGATGGAGCCTGGATAACCGGCCATGATACATGCTTCCAAGTCGCCGATGTCGATCCCAAGCTCCAGGGCATTGGTACTCACCACGCCGATGACCTCCCGGTTCCGCAATCCCGCTTCTATCTGGCGGCGCAGATTGGGTAGATATCCACCCCGGTAGCCTGTGACGAAATGATCCTTGAGTGGCCTCGTCTTGGCGAAGCGGTCTTTCAGGTAGCGTGTCAGGACTTCCACATTCAAGCGGCTGGTGGCAAAGATGATCGTCTGGATGTCGTTTTCGATAAGCTGACCAGCCAGATGGCGTGACGTCGTCATTGGCGATTGTCGAATTCCCAACTCACGATTCACAATGGGGGGGTTATAGAGAATAAAAGTTTTAGCAGCGGTTGGCGCACCGCTTTCAGAAATTAGGCTCATAGAGCGACCGATGAGATTCTCTGCGTGATCCCTGGGATTTGCTACAGTGGCGGAACAGCAGATAAAAACAGGGTATTGTCCATAGAAACGGCAGATGCGGATCAGCCGCCTCATGACGTTGGCCATGTGGGAGCCGAATATTCCCCGGTAGACGTGGAGTTCGTCGATGATAACGTATTTCAGATTGGCAAAGAGTTTCTGCCACTTTGTATGATGAGGTAATATCCCCGCATGCAGCATGTCGGGATTCGTGACGACCACGTGCCCCTGTTTTCTAATTGCCTGACGGGCGTCATCTGGAGTATCGCCATCATAGGTATATGTTTTGATATCAGCTTTTAGCCCTGTAATCAGGCTTTGGATTTCATGCATCTGGTCCTGAGCGAGTGCCTTGGTTGGAAAGAGATAGAGGGCACGTGTTTCAGGTTTCTCAAGAATTTCCTGTAGGACAGGAATGTTGTAACAAAGTGTTTTGCCGCTTGCCGTCGGGGTGATGAGGACGGTGTCCTGTCCCTCCCTGATCAGGCGGACGGCTTCCGCCTGATGACTGTAAAGATGTTCAATGCCGCGCTGGCGCAACAAGGCAGCGATGCGCTCGTCGAGCCAAGCGGGGAAGGAGTCAAAACGGCCGCTGAACTCTGGAATACATCTCCACGCATGCACATTTTCCATGAAACGACGGTTATTTCCCAGGCGTACCAGCCATTCTTTAAGGGTCAATTTTGCCATAAAAGACATATGCTCCGTGGTGATGAACGAGTAACATTATTATAAAACCGTCTCGTTCTTTCCCATCTTTCACTCGAAAATGCACCTTTAAATTATTGTATTCATTACCTGTCGCAAAAATTCCTAATGGTTCACAGGTGGCCGGATAGATTGTAAAAATTTCACTCGCGTGCTCGTGGCAACATTGCTTTGTTCTTAAATCCAG
>DATESZ010000008.1:0-5905 GCA_035283845.1 Syntrophales bacterium
AACAAGATCCACGTTTTCAAGCCATAAAGCCTCTTGCGTGCAACTGCAGACGCATGCATTGCACCCTTCGCATTTCTCTTTTACTATTTTTACTTTACCGTCTATTACTTTTATTGCCCCAAAATTGCAGACCTCTTCACAAACGCCGCAGCCGATGCATTTTTCCTGATCCACTGAAACCACTATCTTGCCTTTGGTCGCTCCGTAGGTCGCGATAACCTCGTCATAGGTGAGCAGTTTTGGAAGGATGGCCCCTTTCATTTCTTCAATTGAACCGAATCCCTTGGAATCCATATAATCTGATATGCTTTTTTTGAACCCTTTAATCAACCCCATGCCCTTATGCAAGAAAAGGGTTTGAACCTGAACGGAACTCGCTCCATACATAAGAAACTCAACAACATCGCTCCAAATCTGTGTTCCGCCTGAAATAGATACATGAATATCCCGATATTGGCCCCCCTGACCTAAAAGCGCCACAAAACTCGCATGTTTTGCCACCTTGGAACCGGAAATGCCCACAGATGAGGGCATTACGGGCTCAACCTTATCAAGGTTAATGCCCGGAGCTGCAGGCAAAACCACAGCTATTGTTAACCAATCCAATCCTACTTTTCTGGGTATCTGCAAGGGGGATTGGTCTAATGGATTGAACATCATCTTCACTCCCAGCGGAATATCAACCGCTTTCCTGACGGCGCTGCATACTTCTTCAGCAATTGCAGGATTAAATGAGGCCCCGCCCACATAAGGATGGGGCAGCAAATAGGGCAAAGGACAACCAAGTGTAATCTCAAGCGCTTCGGCGCCTGCCTCTTGAAACATCTTGGCCCCCTTAATATACCCTTCAACGGATATTGCCATTAAAGCGGCGATAACAGGGGTCTTGATCTCTTTAATGTTGTCTTTGAACCATTTTGCCCAGGCTTCAACCGGAACAGGAGATAGACCGCACATGAAAACAAACCCGTCTCCAGTTGAGTGAAAATTCGCCCTTGCATCGGGAAACCTGCCGGGCGCATAGGGCTTTACAACTTTTTCGTATTCCTTCTCCAGAAAACCGCTTTTTATTACGACTGCTCCTCCTCCATACTTGTCGCATCTCTTAATGTCATCACCTGTTCTGGTTAAATGCCCGGATGAAATAATGATTGGATTTCCAAGCTCCAAACTCCCCATTTTCACTCTTAAATCAGCCATTGTTTATCTCCTTTCTAATATTCTCTTCCCTTTTCTTCCCAGGGTTTCTGCAAACCAAAATCTTCAGCCAGAACCTTATAACAGGTGTATCCCTGACCCGGCCAGCCGCCTGCTGCGGGAGGCCAGGCCGAACCGGTAGCATAAAATCCCGATATAGGGGTCTTATGCCGGGCCAATTCCGGAACCGGACGGTATTTACCCAACTGGGTAGGGGTATGGTCTATAATCCCCCAGTTGCCGGTGGGAGACATATTGGAAAGATGGCAATGATCAAAGGGGGTTAAAGGAACATAGCCGATTACATTGTCCCAGGTCATGTTAGATGAGACTTTGGCTAAAGTATCCATTACCTGCTGGGCGTGTCGGAGTTTATAGGTTTTCCATTCCGCTGCGGTAAAATGATTTGCCCCGGGTTGCCAACTCTCCGTTCCTATTACAGCTTTCCCCTCTGGAGCACGGGTTTTGTCTATCAGGGAGTGCTGAAACAATAGCAGACTGCTCGGTTCCCAGTCCCACTGCCCCATATAACGGGCGCAGGCATTACGTGACAAAGCTTCCGGATCTTTACTGCAAATCGCTATCTGGCCGGTCTGGCTAATCTCCGGTAATACCGCTGCGGCCTTGTCGAAGCGGGGCAATTCGTGCAGGGCCCAGGTATACATGGTAATTGTAATCCGCCAGCGGGCAAGATTGGCTATCCGGCGCACCGTCCGCGGATTCCATTGTTCTTTGCCGGTGAGCTTAAATACCACCGAATAGGGATCCAGGGTGCTGATTACGGCCCTTTTCGCTTCAATCTGCGTGCCATCAACAAGCCTTATTCCCTTGGCTTTGCCGTGCTCGATAATCACCCGGTCAACCTCATGCCCGGTAAAACACTTTCCCCCATCCTCGGTAAATACTTTATACGTGGCATGAGCCGCACTGTGGGTTCCCCCTTTCAAGTTCCCAAAATCGGAAAAGGCCATGACAACAAAGAGCTTGTACAATCCCATGCCATATTCCAAGGGGGATGCCCCATCAAAGCCCTGGCCCTGCCGGCATAAACCGGCTATCAAGGCCTCGCTTTCAAATAAATCTCTAAATAATTCCAAGGGATTCTGAATATAACAGAAAGGTTCTTCCAGACCGATTGCTTTTACAAACCGGGGGATAAGCTTTTCCATGTCATCCGGCTCGTGAGGCGGAGGGGCTATCGTATGCATGCTTTTTACAAATGCCGGCCGGATAATCTCCCGCCATCCTTTCCACACCTTAAGAAAAGTTTCAGCATCGCGGGGAGAAAAGCGCTCCCAGTCCCTGGCAGTTTTCTCACCCGAAGGATCCTGGTAAGGACCCTGAAGGATCCAACTGTCGTTGTCCTCTATAAAGACGCCCCCTATGGGATAAATATATGGAACCCATTCCAGTCCACGATCCTTTAGCTCCGGAAAATCTTTTAAGACCACCTCCCAATACCAATCCGCTATAGTGGTAGCATGGTGGTCGGCAATAAATCCGGGAGCGGGAGACTCCTCACTACTCAGCCCGCCTCCCGTTTCATGCCGGCGCTCAAATATCCCGACCTGCATGCCGCCGTATCGCTGCAGATACATCCCCAGCGGTAAGGCTTTGTTACCTCCTCCAATAATCACCACATCAAAACTTGCATCCCACATCTTTCATTTCCCCTTAAGATAATGCCTGGCACAATCACATTTACAGTCACAAATTATGATGAACTCGTAAAAAATCGCTTTTCCCTCCCCCGGTGGGAGGGCTGTAATTATTTTCTTCCTTATTTCTCCCCCACTTGCTGGGGGAGGCAGGAGGGGGTAAAAGGGAGGGGGAAATAACATTCAGGAATACGGCCACTTATCACCCCCACCCTAACCCTCCCCCGTCAAGGGGGAGGAGATTTCGGACTTTTTACGAGATCATCAATTATTATTCGTAAGCCTTTTCCACCAATGTCCCCTTGGCCGAAAGCCCACCGGCCCTTTCAAGAGTTCGAGGGCGAACCAATTCAATGGCTGGCCTTATCTCAAGTTTATTTTTTATCTCTTTGGTCAACTCTTCGACGAGTTTCATCTTGTCTGCTTCACTTAGGCCTTCAGCGTATTCAACCTTAATCTTTAAAGGGGGTTCTACCGCCGGTCCTGGTTTATCCAGGACGATCCTCATTTCCCCGGTAACCCTGGGGATAAAGGAATTAACTACCCCCTTAACCGCCGCCGGATAGACATTGGTCCCTTTGACAATAAGCATCTCATCAGCCCGGCCGACAATCTTTACCCGGAGCCCCTTAAAACCACAGCCCGGACATTCCTTCGTAAAGACCTGATACACATCGCCATAAAAATATTTGAGCATCGGTTTGGCCTGAACAAACATGGTAGCTAAACCCACGCCGACGGCCCCGTCTGCTACAGGAATGGGTCGAAAGGTCTCTCGATCTATCAGATCCTCACAGAATACCCAATGGTCCGGGCTGAGCGAATGCATGCCGTGGTATTCGTCCGAATCGCAGGAGACCCACATGGGCTGCATATCGAAAACTTTCGCCCCGTAAGCATCTTCTAATTTCTTTTTAACTGAAGGGATGCCTGCCCCAGGGGCGCCGCCCAGGATGAGTAACTCAATCTTTAAATCCTTGACATCTTTTTTCAGAATTTCCGGGCATCTTTCTATTAAATGTTCTACCAACGGAGGGGTTGCTGCAATAGCCTTCGGCTTCGCGACATCAATCAGGCGCAACATCCTTTCCGCCCCAGCCTCAGCCCCAATAGGAATGGGTACAAAACCGGCTTCTACCATCAAATGATTTCCAATAAAGCCAAACCAGTGCATAGACTGGGCAAAAAGATTGGCTATACGATCCCCTGGCCTCATACCTACCCACCAGAAAATTCGACCGACTGATTCAATCTCGCTTTTCATATCTTCCCTGGTGTATAAGTAACTGAAAGTGGGGATGCCCGTAGTTCCTCCCGTAGAGGAAAGAAAGGCCAAATCCTTCAAATCAGCGCAAAGATAGGTTCCAAAAGGATGGCCCAGATCCCTCATCGATTGTTCCTGACTCGTCCGCTCTTCTTCTTTGTTCCCCATAACGGGAAGTTTGCTAAAATCATCCCAGCTTTTAATATCCCCCGGCTTAAGGCCAAGGGCATCAAACTTTTTTCTGTAATACAAGGGCGAAGTATCATAACAATATTGAAGTTGTCTCTTCAATCTCTCCCATTGAAGACTCTTTAGCTCTTCATAGGGAAACTTTCTCGGATTCCAATATCTTTCTTCCATGATTACCCTCCCCAAGTTAAGTTTTCATCTGAAAATACCTTTCACCCTCCCCCTAACCCCCTCCCCTTGAGGGAGGGGGAAGGGGGAGGGGTAATTTTCATTCTCCTTTGTGTCGGGCACCGTCATGAGAGTTTCATGTAACTTTTGACATTATCAAATTTGGCAATAAGGCTGCTACAATTTGACTTCGATACTATGCACGATCGTCATCCCCTGCGGCGTACCCTCTACTTCCATCTGCACCCCGCAACCGGGACAATAAAACTCCCTGAAGATCATCCAGTCCTTCTTGGGCACATTGGGCACAAAGTAGACCTCAGCCGGATCGCGATCATAAATCAAGCAATAAAGCTTAAAATTCTCTGCGGCGCGGCACAATACTTGACCACACTGCGAACATACAGCCAGCTTATCCCCATCGGCATTCTCGACAACATCCACATAAGGCGTCAGGGTAAAAAGCCTCGTGGTCACACCTTTCTTCTCTATCTTCCTGTCAGGGCTGTAAGCAAATTGCTCCTCAAAGGCCAGTTCATTCCTAAAACCTTCTGAAAAACTCTCCAGTTCCTCAAATAACATTAAAACCGGCTCCGGTAAATTACGGCTCCGGCGCCGCTCCACCATCTCCTGAATATACTTTTTGCCCGGCTTTCCCTTGCTTAAACGCTCTTTCCGCCTGGCCGCCCTCATATTCTGCGTGGCCGTTAAATCCACCTCTAAAGTCACGGCATCTACCTTGACGCAATAAACCCTTTCCACCGTCTCCAGCCTGGTCAACTCGTTCTTTAAATCCTGAACAATACTCTGGTGATCCCGCTCGATCGGGTCTCCCAAACCTCCGCCGCCCCAATACTTCATCGCAAACAGGTCCCCTTTGAAAAGTTGCCGGGCCACGGCAGCCGGAAAAATATCCTGATGCTCCCCTTGCACCATATCCAACTCCGAAATCGAATGGGGTATCGGTTCCATCTTCATTGCCCGTTCAAAGATATCACTACCCTTCACTAACTTCAAATAAGCCGCCGGCGTCGGATAGCCTCCATACATGCCCTGAACCTGACTGACATAGCCGCCGCTTCCCAGCATTCCCACAAAGGTCACCGCACTCCCATAAGGGGTAATCATGTTCTCAGCAGCTACCCCGCCTCGATACTTTCCCAATCCCCCCGAATCCTTCTCGTGGTTCCGGAAAAACATCATCACCGGCCCCGCTTCTTCCGTCTCTACATCCCCGCAGTCATCCCAGGGGTTAAACTGGGTTACACTGCTGTCTTGACCATCCTTGTCGATCCTCGCTCCCCCCCCGCAGGCCATACAACTGATCATGTAGGTGCCATAAGGCCGCCCATAGCGGTCCATCCCGCCTACTACCGCCGAATTAAGGATAGAATTGGGAGCCATAATGTCATCGTATTTTCCTACAATG
>DATESZ010000009.1:0-16238 GCA_035283845.1 Syntrophales bacterium
TACCGGTTAGAGCTACTCCGGTTCAAAGATAAAATCCTGCCCGTCGCTTTCCTTGAAGGCGGAGAGCAGCGCCGGCTCCTCAAAAGAAGCGCCTGCCCTGTGTCCGAACAGGTTCCAGCCATCGCTGTCCAATTTCTTCAAGTATGTTCTCAGGTCAATGTTCATGGGGCATACCGCTGTACAGGAGCCGCAATCCACGCATCGGCCTGCCATATGATAAAGCCTCATAATCTGGAATACCTGATTGTCCGAAGGATCGATGCCAAGACCTATCCATTGCGGCTGGGTCTGCTCTACAAAGCAGCTTCTACAGTAACAGGATGGGCAGGCATTGCGGCAGGCATAGCAGCGGATGCACTTATTCATCTCCTTCACAAAATAATTCCACCTGTCTTTTTCGGAAAGCCTGGAAAAATCTTCTACCAGCCCGTATTCCCCGCCGGCATCCATCGGCGGCGCCATTTCTCCTGACATCATGTCGTGGAGGACCGGATTGTTAAAACGGCAGGTAAGGCAATTGTCGGCAATCACCTCGGAAAGAGGCGCCTCCCGGTCGCCGCCCGCAATTTTAACCAGTAGCTTGTCTTCCTTCAGTTCTCCGCCAATAATTTCCTGCCCGCCCAGGAGCGCCGACACCTTCCGGTTATCCACGTAACCGCGGCAGGGGACGCCAAGGATCACCACTTCATCCCGCGCGTATTGCCTTTCCTGAAGCTGAATCACCAAAGAGCGACTCGTGCAGCCGCGGGCGACGATACCCACGACCTTTTTCGTCTTCTCTTCCGCCTTAAGGCGCTTTTGGGAATCCCGGTGCTGATAAATAATATCGGGCAAAAATTTAGCGAGATTCTGTACGCAAAGGGGGTTGAACATGAGCCGTTCGACCTCTTCCGGGGCGGTAATAAAACAAGGCGTCATAATGAGCGGCAGGGAGCCCTGCTCATAACCGATGATTACATCCACCTTCTTTTCGATGAGAAGCTTCCTCGACTCTTCCCGCAGTTTGTTTTCTACATTTTCCACAAGTCCAGATCCTTACCCTTCTTCACATCAGTTATCACAACTTTTTTACCAGCCTTTGCGCCGGACCAATGGCTTTGACGGCGCCCGTCACCTGCCTTATAACCTTGGCAAAGCGCTCGCCCTCCGACGCCGAAACCCAGGTGAACATGGCCCTGTCTCCCTCTACCCCGATATAGGTCAGGAAGCTCTTGAGCATGGCAAATTTTCGCCGGGCAATCATATTCCCGGTCAGGTAATGGCACTCCCCCGGATGGCAGCCCGAGACAAGGACGCCATCAGCGCCCTCCTGCAGGGCCTTCACAATATAAAAAGGGTTGATCCTGCCCGTGCAGGGAACCCTGATTATCCTCACGTTCGGGGGATACTGGATCCTGCTGATGCCCGCCAGGTCGGCGCCTGCGTAGGTACACCAGTTGCAGACGATGGCAATGATCTTCGGTTCCCAGCCGTTATTTTTTTGCTCTTCCCTCTCCACCCTCAATCCTCCACCCCATAAGCACTAACTTAAGCGTTGCAATATTCGGATTTCCCTTCCCTTGATGGGATGTTCCCGTTTCTTCTCCCCCTCCCTTGATGGGAGGGGATGAAGGGGAGGGTGTAAATATAAAAGGAAATCATTATGTTCTTCACCCTCTCCCTTGCCCTCCCCCGTCAAAGGGGGAGGGATCAATGCAGTAAGAAATCTTCAGTTAGCGCCCATGACCTTCAACTCTGAACCCTGAACCCTAAAGCGCCTGCAACTGCGACAACACCTCCTCGTTGCTGAAGCCGTTCAGATCAATGGCATTCATCCGGCAGGACGCCGTGCATACGCCGCAACCCTTGCAAAGGACCGCATTGACGGCGGCGCAGGCCTCCACAGGATCGACCGCTACGGCGCCAAAGGGACAATTAATCTCGCAGAGCCCGCAGGCCATGCACCTTTCCTTGTCTACATAGGCCGTTTTGCCCTCCGACAGGATGAAATCCTTGGTGAGAATGACAGAGGCCCGCGATACGGCGGCACGCGCCTGAATTAAAGATTCATTGCTGAATTTCGGCGCATGGGCGAGACCGCAGAGGAATACCCCATCCGTGGCAAATTCAACGGGTCTCAGTTTGACGTGGGCCTCTAAGAAAAATCCATCCTGGTTGGTGGGCACTTTGAGCATCCTGCCGATTGCTTCATTCTGCGGGTTGGGAAGGGTGGCCACGCCGAGCGCCAGAATGTCTCCCCTGATCTCCACCAGCTCGTTCAGGACGGGATCATATACAGAAACGATGACCCCATGTCCATCCTTTATCACTTCCGGCTTCCGGTCTTCTTCGTAACGTACGAACCGGACATCTCTCTCACGCGCCTTTTTATAATAATCCTCTTTCAGCCCGAACGTCCGGATGTCCCGGTAGATGATCGTAACCTCTCTCTCCGGATCGGACTCCTTTAATTTGAGGGCATTTTTGACGGCCTGGGAGCAGCAATACCTGCTGCAATAAGGTCTTGCTGCCTCTCTCGAACCGACACACTGAATCATGACGACGCTTTTCGCCCTGGAAATGGAGGCATCGTTCCCGGCAATGAGATCTTCCAATTCCCGCTGGGTAACTACCTCATCCAGCGCCCCATACTGATACTCTTCCGTTTTCAGTTCGTAGCCGCCGGTGGCCAGGATGACCACGCCATGCTCAAAGAGCCGCTCACCGTCGTTGGTCCCGATGGTGGTTTTGTAATTACCGATGAAGCCTTCAATCTTCCTGATTTCCGCTCCCGTATAAACCTCTATCAACGTATTATTACAAACTTTTTCAATAAGATCGGAAAGATGCCGCCTCGTATCCAGACCCTCAAGGGTGTAGTGCAGCCGGCGGTAATTACCCCCTAACTCGCCTTCCTTTTCCACGATGCAGGAGGGATATCCCTGCTGCGCCAGGGAGAGCGCCGCCGTTATTCCCGAAAGACCGCCGCCTATGATCAGCGCCGCATGGTTGACGCTCAATTGTCCCGGCTTCAGCGGTTTCAGCAGCCCCGCCTTGGCTACGGACATTCTCACTAAGTCCTTGGCCTTTTCCGTCGCCTTTTCCGGTTCATGCATATGGACCCAGGAATTCTGGTCGCGGATATTGGCCATCTCAAAAAGATACCGGTTAAGACCGGCTTTCTCGCAATTTTCCTGGAAGAGCCCCTCGTGGGTACGGGGGGAACAGGAGGCCACGACGACGCGCGTCAGGTTCTGCTCCTGGATAATATCGGCCATCTTGACCGCCGCATCCTGGGAACAGGTAAAAAGGTTATCCGTGGCGTAAACCACCGTGGGCAGGGATTTGGCATATTCCACTACCCCCGGCACGTCCACCACGCCTCCGATATTTATCCCGCAGTGACAGACAAAAACTCCCGTCCGGGGTCCGATGCCGCGCAGATCTCTTTCCAGAGGCAGCTCTGCTTCCGTAATCAGGCTGCCGCGGGACCCGGCCAGCAATTCCCCGACACAGGCGGCGGCGCCGCTCGCTTCCATCACCGTTTCCGGTATGTCCTTAGGGCCGCCGAAGGCGCCGCAGACAAACACTCCCGGTCGCGAAGTCTGCACGGGATTTTCCAGGCTGGTCTTGCAGAATCCATACTCGTTGAGGTCCATACCAAGGCTTTCGGCAAGCCCGCGCGCTTCCACAGGCGGCGTGAGCCCTACGGACAGGACGACCATGTCAAATTCTTCCTCCACGAGCCTGCCGTCCTCCATGACGTAGGTAATCATGAGGTCTTTCGTCTGCTGCAGCTCCTTCACACTGGAAGGGATAGAGCGGACATAACGGATGCCGTATTCCTCCTTTGCCCTGTTTACAAAACGGTCGAAATCTTTGCCGTGGGCCCGTATATCCATGAAGAAGATTGTCGGTTCCAGATTTTTCGCGTGCTCCTTGCCCACGATCGCCTCTTTGGTGGCATACATGCAGCATACGGAAGAGCACCAACTGTTGCCGCAGGAGGTATCCCTCGAACCGACGCATTGTATGAAGGCAATCTTTTTTGGCTCCTTGCCGTCGGAAAGCCGCTGGACATGGCCGAAATAGGGGCCGGAAGCGGAAAGAATCCGTTCAAACTGGATGCTTGTAACGACGTTCTTGTATCGGCCAAAACCGTATTCGCCGCGGACGCCGGCGTCAAAAATTTCAAAGCCCGGGGCGGCGATTACAGCGCCCACTTCCAAACGGTCTTCCCCAAAGGTTTCTTCATGCCTCAAAGCGCCGGCAGCGCAGACCTCAACGCACTGGTAGCATTCAGAGCAGATCCCGCAATTCAGGCAGCGGCCGGCTTCGCGCCGGGCATCTCCTTCCGAGAAGCCTACGGCAACCTCCTTAAAATCCATCTTTCTTTCCATGACTTCGCGCACGGGCATCGGCAATCGTGAAGCTTTATCAATGTCCGACGTATCATCACGGTCGGCAAGCCCTTTCGTCCAGTCCCGGCCGCGTCCTTCCCGAAGGTCTTCCCCCTTCAGGTAGCGATCAATGGAAATTGCCGCTTCCTTTCCGGCATAGACTGCTTTAACGACCGTAGCGGGGCCGGTGACCACATCGCCGCCCGCAAAAATGCCGGGCACGCCGGTGGCAAAGGTGACGGGGTCAACGGCGAGATTGTTCCACCGGTCTATGGAAATGCCGCTTCCCGCGGGAAGCAGGGAAAGGTCGTTCTGCTGCCCGATAGCGGCGATTACAGCATCCACAGGGATTATGAATTCCGAACCATCGATAGGCACGGGACGGCGACGTCCGCTGGCGTCTGCTTCTCCCAACTCCATGCGGAGGCACTCTATCCCGGTGACCTTGCCGTTTGCACCCAGGATGCGGTTGGGAGCCACTAAAAACTCCATCCTGATTCCTTCTTCCTCCGTTTCGGCAATCTCTTCGGGCGCCGCCGGCATCTCGCCTTTTGACCTGCGGTAAAGGATAAACACATCCCCGGAGCCGGACCGCACGGCAGTCCGCACGGCGTCCATGGCCACATTGCCCCCACCGACCA
Organism: Syntrophales bacterium; assembly: GCA_035283845.1. Taxonomy (GTDB): domain Bacteria; phylum Desulfobacterota; class Syntrophia; order Syntrophales; family JACQWR01; genus DATESZ01. Next base: position 5,021 of record DATESZ010000009.1, read on the forward strand.
CAGCCACCCGGTCCCCTAATAATATCTTTTCCCCCATATTTACCCGCTTGAGATAATCAATGCCGGAGAAAACGCCCTCCATATCTTCCCCGGGCAAGCCAAGCTTTGCGTCAAGATGGGAGCCGATGCCGATGAACAGGGCGTCATAATCCCTTTTCAGATCATCGAAGAGAACGTCTTTGCCGACGCGCGTATTCCGCCTGATGTCCACGCAAAGTTCTTCAATGATCCTGATTTCCGCGTTGATAATGTCTTTGGGGAGACGATATTCGGGTATGCCTACGGACAACCATCCGCCTGCGACGGGCAGCGCTTCAAAAACGACAACTTCGCATCCCTCTATGGCCAGATAGTAGGCGGCCGACAAGCCTGCCGGGCCGGCGCCCACTATGGCGACCTTCTTGCCTGTGCTTTCTTTCTTTTCCGGCAGATACTTCGTTTCGTCATGCAGGTCCAGATCCGCCACGAAACGCTTCAGGTGCATGATGTCGATGGGCTCGTCCACCTCGCCCCTCTTGCAGGAAGTCTCGCAGGGATGATCGCATACCCGCCCGCAAACGGCGGGGAAGGGATTGTCCTTCTTGATCAGTTTCAGCGCTTCCCGGTATTTGCCTGCCGCAATGAGGGCGACGTAACCTTGAACGCTGATATGGGTGGGGCAGGCAGCCTTACAGGGGGAAGTCCCGATCTTGTCAACGGCAAAAGCGCTCGGTATGGCCTGGGGGAATTGCCGGTAGATGGCCTTCCGGGGATTAAGATTTTCATTGAATTCGGAGGGTAGGGATACGGGACAGACATTGGCGCAGTCGCCGCAGCCGGTACACTTGGCCAAATCAACAAAACGGGGCTCCTTTGTTAACCGTACCTGAAAACGTCCCGCCTCGCCGGTTACGGCGGCAACTTTTCTCCTCGTCAGGATTTCCACATTGGGGTGGCGCCCCACCTCCACCAACTTGGGCGAAAGGATGCAGGCGGAGCAATCGTTCGTGGGAAAGGTCTTGTCCAACTGAGCCATGACCCCGCCGATGCTGATTCCCTTTTCCACGAGGTAAACTTTAATACCCGAATTTGCCAGATCAAGAGATGCCTGTATTCCGGCGATCCCCGATCCTACAACCATTACCGCACCGATCTTTTTATTGTCGTCCAACTGCTTACACCTCGGATTTCCAGGTAACCCCCATGCCCGGGCCGGGCACAACGAAGGATGAAAATCATCCCCACCCCTCCCTCCCCCGTCGAGGGGGAGGGATACAAGGAGGGGGCATTTTCATATAAACTTTTTTTACAATAGCATTAGATATTCAGGATACAAAAGAGACCTTGCCTCATTTGCGCCGCTGAACTATCATGATTTGACTTATCTTTCAAGTTCAATAATGTTTTTATAAAAGTTGCAACTGGTTAATGCCTTCACCTTTACAATCCGTATTGTTCATCGAGCCATTTTCTGTAAGCGCCGGTGCGAACCTGGTCTATCCAATTATCGTTCTGAAGATACCAGAGGATAGTCTTTCTGAGACCGGATGCAAAGGTTTCCCGCGGCGCCCAGTGTAACTCTGTATTTAACTTACTGAAATCAATGGCGTACCTTCGATCATGCCCCGGTCTGTCTGTGACGAAGGCAATCAGCTCCCGCCGGGTGCGACCGGGCAAGGGGGAGGCGACCTCATCGAGGATATCGCAGATCATCTCTACGATAGTGATGTTTTCCATTTCCGCCCCGCCGCCGATGTTATAGGTATCGCCTCTTTTTCCCTCTTTCATGACGGTCCAGATGGCCTCGCAATGATCTTCCACATAGAGCCAGTCCCTCACGTTTTTCCCGTCCCCGTAAACAGGGAGCGGTTTGCCTTCCCGGGCATTGATGATTATCAGGGGTATCAGTTTTTCGGGAAACTGATAGGGGCCGTAATTGTTCGAGCAATTGGAAACGGTTGCGGGCAGCCCGTATGTTTTGTGATAGGCCCGAACCAGGTGATCTGAGGCGGCCTTGGAAGCGGAATAGGGGCTGTTGGGCCGATAGGGGGTTTCCTCCGTAAAGTAACCATCGGGCCCCAGACTGCCGTATACCTCGTCCGTACTTACATGATGAAAAAGAACAAATCCGGAGGTTCCTCTTGCCGCTTCGAGGAGGTTGAAGGTACCCACGATATTGGTTTCGATGAAATTTGCCGGGTTTTTAATGGAGCGGTCCACATGGGACTCGGCCGCAAAATGGCAGACGGCGTCAACGCTGTGCCCTGCGAAAATTTCCCGCATTTGCTCAGCATCGCAGATATCCGCCCGAATAAAAACGTAGCGCCCGGAATAAAGATCATTTATGTCGCTTAAGCTTTGGGGATTTCCCGCATAGGTGAGCCTGTCAACATTGATGATTCTGCCCCGGAAATCAGGTTGCCCGAAGAGATAGCGGATAAAATTGCTGCCAATGAACCCGCAGCCGCCGGTAATCAGAAGATTCTTTATTTTCATGCCTGCTTTTTTACAAGCGCTGCGCCAAATACAGAAAGACCGGAAGGCGAGAGACGATCTTTATCTCCCTGAACTCTTTCAGAATCTGTCTCCTAAAAGCATCTTTTACTTCTTCCGCCCGGATCGGCTTTCCCAGGCTGTCTAATGTTTCCTGATCAGGGGATTCCATGCCCACATTGATGAAGGTAGCATAGGGCAGGCCGTCCAATTTGTCAAACAGAGATTTGCCTGCCTTAAGAAAAGAATCCACACTTCCGAAAATGAAGAGGTTCGGTCTTCCCCGATGGTAGGAATGAGCCAGGTTCAAAACATCGCAGGCCATATCAGCCGCGTCTGTCAGGATGCCTTCATCTGCCGCAAGGGCGTCGTTTTGTCCAAGTACTAAAGAATTGTAATTGACGAGATCCGTGTCATAAAACTTTCTTAGCTCCTTTATCTGGCCGGCAATGTTTTGCCGTTTGCCAGGGTTGCCCTGTCCTTTGCCGCAACCTTTCGCAGGAAATCTCCCGGCCGGTCGCCGGCAACTGATGACGCAAGCCTGCCTGCCTCTTTTACCAGACCGTCAAAGGCTTCAAGCGCCCGCTTAACATGACGATTCTGCAGGGGGTTGTCCGTAAAAACGTTACAATCAGATCTGCCGTTGAAAGGCACGTAGTAGTTCTTTATCAGGTCATAGCTGGATTCATAACCGTCGGTTCCATAATAAATGAAGTCGTTCCCTTCGGTTCTTTTCAGCGTCTCCCGCGGATCAGGCCACACGGAGCAATTGCCTGCGATTCTCTTCAGACCTCCCCGGAGGTTAAAATCGAACCTGTAACCCCTCCAGTTCACCTTTACCGGCATGCCGTACCAGACGGGAAAACTGAATTTTCCCCAGTCATTACGGCCGGCACAGTCAAAAATAATCTCCATATCTTCGATCTGGTAACGCACCACATCCGAAAAGACGCCTCCAAAACATCAGTCTTCATAAGGCGGAGAGTTCTCTATGAGGCAGGGACTGGTACGTTCCTATTTCTTCAATACCGCGATAACATCAGCCGGGCTGCCGGTGACCACGGGGTGCTGTTCGTTTCACCAAGGCATACGTGAAGAAGATTGGCAAAAGAAAAAAAGGCGATAAAATATAGGCGCTTCATTCTCCCCCCACGAGTAATCCAACTCCCCCCACGAGTAATCCAACTCCCCCCGCGAGCAATCCAGGAACTGAATAGAGCAATGGTGCAGATATTTCAAGGATTTTTTGATTATCAACCATACTCCTCCGTTTTTCTAAATCTTGCGGGCCAGGATCCTCGCTGCATTCCTATAGAGGATCATATCTTTTGTTTCCCCGCTGACGGGAAGTTCTAAAACCCTTGTTATAAGGCCTTTTATGTCTGCCATGCCCGGCCAGTCACTGCCAAAAATAAAACGGTCTCCATACTGTTCCAGATTGGGAAAATGCTTGGGCAGGTGCCGCACCGGTATCCCGGCCGTGCCGACGTACATGTTTTCATGTCGCGTAATGAGCCATGCTGCCCTGTCATACCAGAAAGGCCTTCCTCCATGCTCCATGATAATCGTAAGATTGGGGAATTCATTGGCTACGTCATCCAGCAGAAGAGGGTCGGCATACTTGATTCTGGTGTTCTTGAAAATCGAGGCGCCCGTATGGAACATCACCGGCAATCCCAGAGATTGCGCATAATCATAGAAAGGAAACAGGGTAGGGTCGTTGGGATAGAAGAACTGATAGGAAGGAAGGAGCTTGAAGCCTTCCATCCCCAGTTCTTCTACGGCGTATCGCGCCTGTTCTTCATAGGGGGTGTTATCATAGAAACAAAGGGCGCCAAAAGGGACAAGCTCCTCATGGCCGCTGCAGAAAGCCGCTGAATATTCATTGGTTACGACCCCTGTACATTTCGGTGCATACTCAGACAGCATAACGCCGCGATCAATATGATGCGATTTAAGCAATTCAATAATCTCTTCAGGAGTAACGCGCTTGGCAAAACATTCGGAATCATGAGGGTTATGCTTACGAAAATAGTCCTGCACCCAGGGTGTAAAAATTTCGACTGGTCCGATATGAAGATGGAAATCTATAACTTTCAATGTTTTTATTTCACAATGAGTCAATAGCGAACTATTCCTAATTTCCAATAATCCACCAGCAATTCAAATAATTCTGCGCCCGGGTCAAAATCTATCAAATAGAATTGTCCCTTATCACTGGCGATTTTCAGTGCAAAAAACGACACCGCGAATCTGCTGTTTGCTCCCTGTTCAGGCATAGAAAATAAGGCAAATTGGTATGGTATGCCAAGGGGAACAAGCACACCTTCCAGCATATTTTTTCTCGACATTCCCCCGGCAAGGTAAAAGGTATCCGTCCCATCCATCCGTAAAGTATCAATAAATTGCTGCGGCAACTGATTTTTATGAACCAGCAGGGTCTTATTTTCTCTCTTCACCAGCAATTCTGGCTCTATGGAGATGTCAAAACCATCTTTCCGGGCATCAAATATTTTAACTGCCCTGTTTTTCAAGGGCTCCAAGCCGAGAAGAACAAGAAAATTCTGAAGCAGAACCTCGTTTGTATCGCCTTTTATCTGCATGATGGCCGGGCCAGGAGCAGCCTTATCATGTTCTGTTTCCTGTACTTTATCTTTGAGAATCTCACAGATGTCGATACCCTTTTTCTTCGCCTGCGCCAGAATGGGCCGCGGCAGCAACTGGGATTTGTCGGCGGCAAAAACAAGACACAACCTGGAAAGAACAGTTCCCGATAACTCCTTTTTTGTAATCAGCCAGTCAAGAAATAACTTCACCTGAGGTTCATCTTCTAAAAACAAGGGCTTGTCGGCTTTTTCCATCGTGTAGGATTTGGATTGAAGAATTATCTTGCGCAGAACGGATGTGACATCTTCCTCCCTCCCGATTTTCAGGAAGTGATAATTTGGCCAGCTTGCCCGCACCATCTTCGCGAGATCGTCCGGCAGACGCCCGTCAAAATCAAGGAAAACAGTTGTTCCGTCTTCCAGTTCAATAACCGGCGTCGTCGCGCAGTCTATGGTAACCTGACCCGCCCCGGGCAAGGGTATATAATAATTCCCACTGCCGATAACCGTGCTGTTTAGGCGCCTGACGATTTGGCCGATGAGACTTATGTTATTCTTCGGAGAAAGGCCGGCAGGCTGCGCGGGAGGCGCCTTTTCGCCTGCGTCGGACGCCGCCGTAACGGAAGCAGGGGGAGGGGCCTCGTCACTTTTGACGCTTCCGCCGGGAATTTTTAAGATCTGGCCGGGATAGATCTTATTGAGATTTTCTATTTCGGGGTTCAGGCGCTTGACGGAACTTAATATTTCGATCAAATCATCCGGTTCTGCGTTAAGTTCATAACGTATTATGCGCGTTATTGAGTCTCCTTTTTTTATGGTGTAATTCGTCAAAGATTGGCTATCGCTCTCAGGATCATATTTCCGGCCTACTTGCGTCAAGATAAGTTTCTGTCCCGGATAGATCCTGTCCAAATTAGTGATATGAGGATTTAGCCGCTTTATTACCTCAGGGGTCGTTGCAGCCATCCTGAGCTTTCGCAGGATGCGGGTAATCGAGTCCCCTTTTCTGATGGTATAGGTTTGAGTCTTGTCCCCGATTATGGCTGTTTTTTGAAAGGTAAGTTGAGCCGTGCCCTCTGCCGCAAACAGGCTGAAAGACTGCATGGCAAGGAGGTAGAATAGAGCCCCCCATAGCCCGACCGATATGCGACTTCTCCTCATGTCAAACCCTCCTCATGATTGCATTGTCCTTTTGACCATTGCCCATATTACCAAAGTCCCGCCGCTTCCGGCACGCTTCCCCGATCCAGCAGGCTTATAGCCTCCTTCCCGCAGGCAGTGCGGCAAACACCACATCCATAGCACTTAAGAACATTCACCATGCTCTTTTTGTCAAGCGATGAATATTCTATTGCCCCGAATTGACACAACTTCTGGCAACTACGGCATCCGACGCATTGAGAAAAATCGATATCCGCCACATACTCGGCCTTAAACATGGCCTGCATCAGATCAGAGGATACCTGCGCGCTGTAAGCCAGGCAATCGCGATCGCAATTACACAGGCCGCCTATGTAGGGCGTCTTAAACGTCCATATTGAATGGATGAGCCCTTCTTGATCAAATTCTTGTATTAGTTTTATCGTCTCCTGATGTGTCAGGACCTCAAGGCTGTCTTTCAGGGCTGGATAATCCCCAAGCATTCCTTCCGGGTCGACGCCGAGGGCGAAACAATAACGCGCATTGGCGTTACCCTTGGTTACCCCCCGGCATACGCAGGGTATCCTTGTTATGGACTGCACCATATTGATTATCATTTCGGCATCTTCAACAGGGACAACCTGGCCGAAATGTTCCCTTTTCATCTTGCGGGTCGCCATATGGCGAATGAAACGGTAGGCCAGAGGCATCTTCTTTTTCACCCTGTCCAGTTTGCCTAATTGAGCCACGTCTTTTGGCAAATTGGAAAAGAGTTTATTCATGAATTGTCGCCGATTATCCTGTTCGTAAAGCTCGCGGGAATAATGTCCCATCACCTCGTACCACTTCTTACCCTCCCCGTGCTTTACGCAAAATTCACACATAAACCATCCCTTTTGAGAAGCAAGCGGCACAGCATCTGCTGCTAAACATTTATCACCCCGGACTCACCGCATGTGTCTGAGCGATTACTATATGTAATATCAAACAATAATTCAAGGGAAAGTCCATCCCTTAATTAACCACCGGAGAAATAAAGGGCATCGTTGAATTTTGCAAAAAATCTATTGACTTTTTTGGGGGGAGGGGTAGCATCAGGCGCACTGCTGCCAAGAAGCCGGCAAAGATCTCTTAAAGGAGGATGAGCTATGAACACAGAAACGTTAGGGGTTAACAAGGGTAAGTACTATCGTGACCTTGGCGATTATCTTGCGGCGCTGGAGGCGGCAGGCAAGCTCGTGCGCATCACCGCGCCAATTAACAAGGACACGCAAATGCACCCTCTCGTGAGGCTCCAGTTCCGCGGTTTGCCGGAAAAAGACCGTAAGGCGTTCCTTTTTGAAAATGTCTACGATTCGCGCGGACAAAAATTTGATATCCCCGTAGTGGTCTGTGCCATGGCGGGGACAACTGATATATACGCGCTGGGATTGCAGTGCAGCCCGGATGAAATCCCCCAGCGCTGGGCCCACGCTCAGGCCAATCCCATTAAGCCTGTTGTAGTTGGCGATGGCCCGGTGCACGAGGTAGTGATCGAGGGGGACGCGCTGACGCAAAAGGGGTTGTCGCGATTGCCCATTCCCATTTCAACCCCCGGCTTTGACAACGCCCCATACACCACCGCGTCCCATTGGGTGAGCAAAGACCCGGACACGGGCTCGCACAACCTGGGCAATTACCGCGGCATGTTTAAGTCGGAAACGCGCATCGGCGTGTATCCGGCCTCTCCTGGATTTGGCATGCGCCGCCACATTGAGATGTGGGCAGAGCGCGGACATGAGTGCATGCCGGCAGCGATCGTCATCGGGGTGCCGCCCTCGGTGTCCTACGCTGCAGTGACCCGTTTACCGAACGATGTGTGCGAGTACGACGTGGTCGGTGGGATGGCGGGAGAGGCGTTGGAGCTGGTGCGGGCGAAAACGGTGGATTTGCTCGTGCCTGCGCGGGCTCAAATTGTGATTGAAGGCTGGGTATCCACACGCTTAATGGAAATGGAAGGGCCGTTCGGCGAATTTCCCGGCTACATGGCCAGGCGCGATTATTCGTATTTCATGGACGTGAACTGTATCACCATGCGGGAGCGGCCCATTTATCAGGCATTTTTATCGCAGTTTCCGCCCTCCGAATCGAGCAAGATTCGGGGGGTAGGATGGGCGGCTGTGGCCAAGAAACTTTTGCAAGACGCGGGCTTTACCAATGTGCTGGATCTGTTTGTGCCCGAATCGGGCGGCTCCTTCGGGGTGACGCTGATCCGTATCCGCCGCGAGTGCGAGGATGACGGACAAAGGGTGCTGGATTGCCTGGCCCAGAGCTTCGTGGGCAAGGTGGCAATTGTGGTGGACGAAGACGTTGACATCCATGACCCGGACGCAATTTACTGGGCGCTCTCCTTTGCCATGCAGCCCTATCGGGATGTGCGCATCGTGGGCATTCCACTTATGGCGCTGGATCCCTCCATTGCCCCACCCGAGGACGCTAGGGGATTGATCGAGGGCGAAAAGCGGCCCCGCACTACCGGCCTGCTGATTGATGCCACACGAGACTGGGCATACCCGCCCGTGTCGCTTCCCCGGCGCGAGTTCATGGAAGAGGCCGTTGGATTGTGGCGCTCGCTGGGCTTGCCCGAGCTTACACTCAAGAACCCATGGTACGGCTATCCCCTGGGTTATTGGTCCGAAGAAGAGGCGCAGGAGGCGCAGTTGGCGGTAGAGGGACGTTATTTTGAAACGGGTGAAAAGCAAAAGGGCGGTCGGCGACGCATCTAATGAAGCGTTTCTATGAGAAATATTTCTTTAGTTGCTGTGATATCATTTCCGGATAATCCACGACGGGGATACCCGCATCCTCAAGGGTTTCTATCTTTTGCGCCGCCGTCCCGGAACCGCCGGAGACAATGGCGCCGGCGTGTCCCATGCGCCTGCCCGGAGGCGCGGTTTTACCCGCGATGAAAGCCACGATGGGTTTTTTCATGTTCTTTTTATAGAACGCCGCCGCTTCCTCTTCTGCCGTCCCTCCGATTTCACCGATCATGACAACCGCTTCCGTTTGCGGATCTTTTTCAAACATTCCCAAAAGATCGACAAAATTCAGGCCGATAATGGGATCGCCGCCGATCCCCAGGCAGGTTGACTGTCCTAACCCGTTTTTGGTCAAAAAGTCCACCACCTCGTACGTCAGGGTGCCGCTGCGCGACATCACGCCGATGTTTCCTTCCTTATGGATGTAGCCGGCCATGACGCCGATCTTGCATTTGCCCGGTGAAATAATGCCCGGCGTGTTGGGCCCGATGAGTCTTATGCCTTTTCCTTTCAGGTAGGTCTTAACCTGGATCATCTCCAGGGTGGGAATGCCCTCGGTAAGGCAAACAATTGTTTTTATGCCGGCGTCGGCCGCTTCCATAATGGCGTCGGCCGAAAAGACGGGCGGTACAAAAATGACAGAGGTGTCGGCGCCCGTTGCCTGGACAGCGGCGGCGACAGTATTAAAAACCGGGATGTTATCAACACTTTGCCCGCCTTTGCCCGGGGTAACCCCGCCCACGACTTTCGTACCGTATTCAACCATCTGCCGGGTATGAAAAAGCCCTTCATTTCCCGTAATGCCCTGCGAAATAACCTTTGTATTTTCATCTACTATGATACTCACTGGCTATTACCTCGATTTTCCGGTCAATTTTTTATCGCCGCCATCACTTTTTGCGCCGCCTCCTTCATGGTGGCGGCAACGATCAGTTTCAAGTCTGATTCATTCAACAACTTCCTGCCCATCTCCACGTTGGTGCCTTCCATGCGAATCACGAGCGGCAGATTCACCTCCACTTCGGAAATAGCCTTTATCAATCCCCTGGCCAGGGTGTCGCACCGAAGGATGCCGCCAAAAATATTAATGAAAACAGCCTTCACGTTGGGATCGGAAAGAAGAATTTTCATGCCGTTTTTAACCATGTCCTCTGTCGCGCCGCCGCCGACGTCGAGGAAATTTGCCGGTTCCCCTCCCGCAAGTTTGATGACATCCATCGTGGCCATGGCCAACCCTGCGCCATTCACCATGCAGCCTATGTTGCCGTCCAGTTTTATATAGTTCAGGTTATGACTGGCGGCTTCAACCTCTAAGGGTTCCTCTTCCATCGCATCACGGAGCTCGGCAATGTCCTCGTGCTTATAGAGGGCATTGTCATCGAAGTTTATTTTCGCATCGAGGGACAAAAGCTTCCCGTCCTCGGTTATAACCAAGGGATTGATTTCTATCAGCGAGCAGTCCTTATCGACGAACACTTTGTAAAGTGCGGCGATAAGCTGCGTAGCCTGCCTTCTCAACGGGGCGTCAAGGCCCAGGGCAAAGGCTATCTTCGTCAACTGAAAGGCCCGTAATCCGACGCTGAAATCAATGCGTTCCTTGATGATCTTTTCGGGCGATGTCTTTGCCAGCGTCTCTATTTCCACGCCGCCTTCACTGCCGGCAATGATCACCGGACACTCGTTGGTTCGATCGACGGTAATTCCCAGATACAGCTCGCGGGCAATATCCACGGCCTCCTCGACGAGCACCTTGTTAATACGCTTTCCTCCCGCACCCGTCTGAGGCGTTACCAGCAGGGAGCCGAGCATAATCCGGGCTATTTTCCCGACTTCCGTGGGAGAAGAGGCGGTCTTGATGCCGCCGCCTTTGCCCCGCCCGCCGGCATGGACCTGCGCCTTTACCACAAAAGGGCTGCTATCGATGCCTGCGGCGACTTTCTCCGCCTCGGCCGCCGTTTCCGCCAAACCGCCGTTCGGTACGGCAATATTAAAATCCTTCATGATCTGTTTGGCTTGGTACTCATGAATTTTCATCTGAAAATACCTTTCACCCTCCCCCTAACCCCCTCCCCTTGGAGACTGTGTCATAATTCATTTTTTTGTCATTTCGAGCGTAGCGAGAAATCTTAATGACTAATGAAATTAACATATTAAGATTCCTCACCTCCGTTCGGAATGACCCTTTCCCCTATTACGACACAG
>DATESZ010000010.1:0-26278 GCA_035283845.1 Syntrophales bacterium
AAAAAAGATAATCGGCCACTATTGGACAGACCGGGAAAGCACGGGCGAAATGGAATTGAGCAACCAACAGAACAAAAAGTTTCAGGCCTTCCAATCAGCGCTGGCTTACTACGGGGCGCTTCACAGGGTCTGAGAAATAGACTCAAATCAGTATCCGCTCGACTTCATCGAGTGATAGCTGTGGGTACTGCCAAGACTAATCGACAAGGAGACTGAGTCGGGTATGACCCCTTACCATCCGTTTCATGTCAAAACTCGCCCCATCCCACAAAAGTACGCTTTGGGACATCACTCTGGGGAGCCAGAGTGGACTTGAACAATGAAGCAGATGGTTAAATATTTAGCTTTATCAATGTTAATTTCTTTTTTAGGATGTGGACGTAAGTGCGTAAGCATTTAGTATCGTTCAAAAGGTTTGGGAAAAATCATTTGAGGCATAATAATGTCGTCTAATCGTAGATTCAAATCTTCTCTGGAGTTATCCACATCCGCGTCTGGCTGCCCTTAATAGCAAGGCCAGATGCGGTTGTGGGTAACTCCACTCAAACACCTATCGGCAATTCCCCAAAAAACTTATTGAAAAAGTTTGCCCCAACTTTTGAAAGTTACCAAGCCTTACTATTCTGGAGGTTGGAAATAGGGTTGGAAATGGCTTTTTAGATAATAAAAAAGGTGGCGAAATTTCTTTCTAACCACCTGTTTTAATTATTGGCGTCCCCACGGGGAGTCGAACCCCGGTTACCGGCGTGAAAGGCCAGTGTCCTAGGCCACTAGACGATGGGGACGTATGGGCTATGCAAGCAACATCAGAAGGGTAACATCGTATTCAACAGGTTATTTCGCAAGTGGGCGCTTATATCCTTTTTCTTCGGAAGATGTCATGAGGCAAATAACCGGCGTATACAGGTTCTAATGAAAAATTATTCTTTATTCAAACAGCACCGGTTCCCGCAGGATGGATTCCCTTGCCCTGAGAGCAAGATGGGCGATTTCCCGATGCGTTTCCCGTAGCGAGGCTATTTGCCTCAGATTATCGGCAGTCCTTAGCACCAGCATGGCCAGGTCTCCGTCGGCGATACCGGCGTTTTTCACTATTTCATCCCAGTCTTTTCCCCTTGCCCAATCGTACATCACAGAACTTGTCCAGAAATAGAGGGGGCTGGTGGGAAATCCTGCCTCGTCCATGCGCCCGGCCAAAGTGTTAATGGCCGAGTTGACCCTCCTGTATGCCTCCATCAGCCGGCGGGCAAGTTGTGGATTAGCCAACTTGATATCCTGATCGCCGTCATAAACAAAAGGGGCGACCATGGAGGCTAAGAGTTTTTCATCCTTCCGGGGAAAGGCCTCCTTTTTCAGGCACTCGGCTATGAGCAGGGGGTGATCCAGCCTCAATTTTGAGGCCCAGACACCCGATTCGGTGAGCCGGCCATTGCCTTCCACGAAGCCTTCCTCCCTTAAAAAGTCAAGGTGGCGGCGACAATCGTCCCAAAGATTGGCTCCTTCTGTCACGTGCCGTTTTTTACTGCCGTGAATTCGCTGGTACGAGGCTAACGATTTCTCTAAGATGCCCCGGATGTCTTCGGGCGTTTGGGAAAGCAGCAAATTCAAGATCATGGAAAAATCACTGCGTATCTGGCTTAAAATATCGTCGGGCTTCTTGAAAAAGAGCTTTTTGAGGTGTGGGATATCCATGAACCGGCCCGGTATGGCGAGCATAAATCCGATGTTGTCCCGGCCGCGCCTCCCCGCCCGTCCGGTCATCTGGTGGAATTCCGTGCTGCTTAATGGACTGAAACTACTCCCGTTAAATAAATCAGAGTTGAACAAAACAATAGTTCTGGCAGGATAATTTACTCCGGCAGCCACTGTGGAAGTGGCAAAAATGGCGCGGAGGTGGCCTAACTTCATCATCGTTTCCACGAAAAACTTCCAGGTCGGAAGCTGTCCGCCGTGGTGCGCTGCAACCCGGGAGTTTTCCAGACAATCCATCTGCTTGTGGCTTTTCAAATAGGGGAAGCGGTTGAGCAGTTCTTTCACGTCGCGGTAGAAACCCTCATCGTCCGTAAGATTTGCGCCCTTGTAACAGCTTTTCAACGCCGCGTCACACTCTGAACGTGATTTGAGGAAAAAAATAGCCGGGAGCAGTTGAAACTCTTCTAAAGCGTTAATGATCTGTCCAAAATGAGGCGGCCCGCCTCTTCCCCGCCCCCTCCTATTTTCCAGGAACTTGGCCAGAGCGGGAAAAAGATTTTTCTTTTCCAGGTAGGGCATGAGTTTGCCGGAGGGGTGGAGCACGAGGGGGTAAAGCGGCACCGGTCTTTTTTCTTCTTTAACCACCACGCATTTTTTGCCCCGGAGGGATGACAGCCACGCGGCGATTTCCTCGCCGTTGCCTATCGTTGCGGAAAGGAGCAGGACGTTTATCCTAACGGGCAGATAGATAAGGATCTCTTCCCAGACCACGCCGCGATCGCGATCTCCCAAGTAGTGGGCCTCATCGAGGATGACCAGATCGCAGTTTAAGTTTTCGCCGCTGTGCATGACGTCGTAAAGCTGATTCCTCAGGATTTCCGTGGTACCGACGATGATGGGGGCATCGGCGTTTTCCTTCGTGTCGCCCGTGAGGATGCCCACGTTGGCGGGGTCGAAATGATTGCCGAACTCGATCCATTTGGCATTGGTGAGAGCTTTCAGGGGCGAGGCGTACCAGCAGCGCCCGCCGCTTTTAAAAACCGAAAGTATCGCCTGCTCGGCGATCCAGGTCTTTCCCGTGCCCGTGGGGGCCATGACAAGGCAGTTTGTCTTTTTGATTGCCTCCAGGGCTGCTAATTGAAAGGCATCAGGAACGAAAGAGGCGGAGGCCGGCTTGCCTATTTTCGCGAAAACGTTTTTGAGCGCCGGTTCGATTTCCGGCTTCATTTTTTCATAATGACGGCTTTGCCCGGGTATGCCGGACCTTTTTGCCGCTTTATGGCGAAAACCATGTTTTTTGTTTTTCAATAGGTGTATTGTCCTGTTTCGTGTGTTTTGATTCGACTTGTATCACAGATGATGCCTGCCGTAAAGGTAAGCGCCGTTTGGTGTAACCTGCCATTCTTCCTTGACTTTAAGTGAAGATCAGCATAGCCTGCGAAGGTAGAATGAAAACGGCTCCGGTTTTGGTGTTTTGGTTTCTTTTGCTGATGGAGAGATGGGAACGCGGCACAGTATAATAATCGGCGACGCAAGGGATATGGGAGAGACGAGTGATGAATCCGTACATCTCATCGTTGCCTCTCCACCCCGCTGGCAAGGGCAGGATTCCGGCAAAGGATATCAGATAGGCTTCCAAGAAATATATGGCGAATATATTGACAACCTCAATCTCGTCTGGAAGGAATGCCATCGTGTCCTGCATAAGGGATGCCGTTTCTGCATCATCGTGGGCGACCAGTTTTCGCGGTCCGACACTTATGGCAGATATAAGGTCATTCCCGTCAGGACGGAGATAATCAAGTTCTGTGAAACTGCCGGGTTCGATTATATGGGGGCCATCATCTGGCAGAAGGTAGCCTCCCGTAACGCCAATATCGGGGCGAGGGTCATGGGCTCCTACCCCTATCCCCGCCACGGCATTATCAAGATTAATTACGAATTTATTTTAATTTTCAAAAAATGGGGTGACGCACCTGCGGTGGCGATAGAGCTTAAAGAGCAGTCTAAGATGACGCAGACGGAATGGAGGCGGTATTTTACCGATCACTGGTATTTCTCCGGTGCAAAGGACAGTCGAAGCCGGGCGCCCTTCCCTGAGGAATTACCGCAGCGGCTGATCAGGATGTTCAGTTTTGTCGGTGATACGGTCCTCGACCCCTTTTTAGGGAGTGGCGCCACGTCTTTAGCGGCTAAAAACCTGGGCAGAAACTCTGTCGGCTACGAGGCAGATGATGCCTTATTGCCGCTGATCTCGGATAAACTCGGCATGAATCAGGGCTCTCTTTTCCTCGAAGAAACATTCGAGATCATAAGGCAGAAGGGCGCGGCAGGTTGATTTAATGGCGTAATCACTGATAAACAATGGCGTAATTATATTGAAAGCATATCTGAAATGGGACTGCATTTGCTTAAATCGCCGAAACTTGATACACCCGTTGCAAGATTCCAGGGCAATGGGAATAAAATGGTAGGGAAATGGATACTGTCATTTGAGGAAATTCAGGCCTATGGCAGGATTGTTACGGCAATTCAAAAAACCATTGAAAAACAGAAGTTAATTGATAAAATTTATAAAGAAACAGAGTTCAGTCTAAATTAGGAGAGGTTTATCGATGAAAAAAATTCGCGTGGAAAAGGCCGTGGGAACGATGCTGGCGCATGACATCACGAGGATAGTGCCCGGACAGTTCAAAGGGGTTGGTTTCCGGAAGGGTCACATCGTCCGGGAAGAAGATGTTCCGGAGTTTCTGAAACTGGGGAAACAGTTCCTCTATGTGCTGGAACTCTCCGCCGAGCAGCTTCATGAAGATGATGCTGCGTTGCGCATTGCCCGCGCGATTGCGGGAGAAAACTTAAGCTGGACGGCGCCGAGGGAAGGAAAATCGAATATCGTCAGCAATAGCGACGGGCTGCTGAAGGTAAACGCCGCGGGCCTTCTCAGAATAAACAAGCTGGGCGATATTATCGTTTCCACACTGAAAAACAACTTTACTTGCAAGGAGGGGCAGGTTGTGGCGGGTACCAGGATCATCCCGCTTACCATACCGGCCAAAAAGATCGAAAAGTTAGAGGAATTAGCGGCGCGCTACCGGCCGGTCTTGCAGGTGCGGCCATACCGGAAGCTCCGCGTGGGCGGTGTCGTGACCGGTTCTGAAATCTACAAAGGTTTGATAAAAGATGAATTCGACCGGTATGTGGCGCAGAAGGTTATCAATTACGGCTGCGAATTCGTGAAAAAGATTGTTGTTCCCGATGATGCCGGCGCCATCTCGCGGGCCGTTCGGGAGCTAAATGACTTGGGATGCGAGCTGATCCTCACGACGGGAGGCCTTTCCGTCGATCCCGATGACGTCACCCGCAAGGGCATCAGAAAAGCCGGGGCCAGGATCATTGCCTATGGCAGTCCGATCCTGCCCGGCTCCATGTTTCTCTATGCGACTCTGAATGGCAAGCCCATCCTGGGGCTGCCGGCCTGCGTCTATTATAATCCCGCCACGGCCTACGATATTATACTTCCCATGGTGCTTGCAGGCGACGAGATTACGAAGAGCATCCTTGCTGAGACGGGACACGGCGGCATGTGTCTGAATTGTGAAACCTGTATTTATCCCGTTTGCCCCTTCGGCAAGTAACTTGAGTATGGAAGATGACGAGCAAATTTCTCATGCCATCTCTTCGTGAAATATTTGACCTGCAGGGAGGAGGCGTCGTCAGTCTTGTCGGCGGCGGCGGTAAGACATCCTTCATGTTCAGGCTCGCCGGGGAAATTGCCTCTTCCGGGGAAAGCGTGCTGACTACGACTACAACGAAGATCCTCATGCCGTTGGAAAGCCAGTCGTCACATGTCATTATTCTACCGTGCGTGGCTGATGTTCTGGAACAGGCAAAACTTCTCCTCTCTTCCGGGCAGCGACACCTCACCGCAGCCGGCGCTTATATTCCTTCGCAGAATAAGCTGACAGGATTCGACACAGGAAATATCGGCAAGCTTCATGAGAGCGGCCTGTTCCCATGGATTCTGGTGGAGGCCGACGGCGCGGGACAGAGGCCGCTCAAGGCGCCCGCCGCCTATGAGCCGGTGATACCGCCATGCTCCCGCTGGGTAATCGCGGTGGCCGGCCTGGATGCAGTGGGCCAACCTCTTACGGAAGACTGGGTCTTTCGCAGTCACCTCTTTACGGACATAACCGGTCTGTCGCTTGGTGCAAAGATTACGGAAAAATCTGTAGCCGCAGCGCTTTCCCATGAAGCCGGGATCATGAAGGGTTGCCCCCCCGGCGCCTTAAAATACATCTTTCTGAACAAGGCGGAAACAAAAGAACGGAAAGAAGCGGGCCGTACGATCTTACTTTTTCTGCGGAAACAAAGCGGGATAAAGCCGGACAGGGTTGTCATCGGCGCTGTGAAAAGGGGGCTTGAAACCTTCGAGTGGTATAATCTGTCCGGGGAAACCGGAGACACTTGCAATTATTTGTGAGGGAGAAGTGAAAAACCACCCCGTGGCGGGCATAGTGCTTGCGGCTGGCATGTCTACCAGAATGGGAAAAACCAAACAACTGATGAACCTGAGCGGAAAACCGCTTCTCGCAAGGGTGGTCGAAGCCGCGTTGGCTTCGGAGCTGGAAAAAGTGGCGCTCGTCCTCGGCCATGAAGCAGAGAAAATCCTGGCGGCTCTCGGTTCCCTTGCCCGTGATCAGCGCCTGACAACAGTGGTCAATGAGAGATACCGCGAGGGGATGGCGGCATCTCTTCAGGCTGGATTGTTGCAGGTGAAGGATCGGTTCCCGGCGGTGATGTTTCTTTTAGGAGATCAACCGATGGTGGGCGTAGACACCATCAATCTTCTTCTCCGCCTTTTCCGCGCATCCGACAGGGACATATGCGTACCCGTGTATGCCGGGGTGCGGGGCAATCCCGTCTGTTTCAGCAACCTGTTCTACGACCGGATTATCGCTATCCGCGGTGACACGGGCGCACGGGAAATCATCAATGATCATCCCGATAATGTCCTTTACGCTGAGATCAGCAACTCCCTCTGCTTTATGGATATCGACAGCCCCGAAGACGCGGAGCAGATCAATAACTTATTGTAATCAATGATTTTGTAAAGATTTTTTTACTCTTGACTTTTCAGCGGATATTAACTAATAAATAATCCCTTTTCGAACCATCGGTCCCATCGTCTAGTGGTTAGGACGCTGGCCTCTCACGCCGGTAGCAGGGGTTCAAATCCCCTTGGGACTACCATAATAATAAAGAGGGGTTATGGTGCAAATCGTAGCCCCTCTTTTGTTATGAAAAATCTTTCCCCCACACTATCCCCCACAGGTAAGCGTAAAATGAGAATTAAGCGCTGGGGATCAATCTTATTAGGCAGGCCCAACATGACATGATAACGTCCATTATTTTGTGCAAACCCGACACGAAGTGCTTGACTTAATCATTATTAATCTTTATGATTAGTCACGATTAATAATAAATTGGAGATACCAATGACTACCAAAGTACTAACTGCGCACATACCTTTGCCACTGGCCGAGAAGGTCGATCAGTGGGCCTCCCGTCTTGAGCGCCCCCGGGGATGGATTGTTAAGCAGGCATTATCCGCATGGATAGACCTTGAAGAAGAGCGTCAACGGCTGACACTGGAAGCGATGGCCGATGTCGATGCTGGACACATCATTGACCACCAGACTGTACAAGAGTGGGCAGACAGTCTTAGCACCGAAAATCCGCTGCCGTTGCCGCGATGATGGAACTGAAATGGACCAGCAAGGCTCTTGCCGATTTGGCGCGGCTTTACGATTTTATGGCACCGGTCAACAAGCAGGCCGCCGCCCGCATTGTGCAAGCGCTGACGGCAGCGCCGGCCCGTCTCAAGACACATCCACGCATTGGAGAGAAATTAGACGAGTTCTCTCCGCGTGAGGTTCGCCGCATCCTGGTGAAACATTATGAAATGCGCTACGAAATTCAGGGATCCAATATCTATGTGCTGCGTATCTGGCATGCAAAAGAAGATCGGTAACTTACCGCCAGCATTAACATACGATTTTTTCTGATAAAGAAAAAAAATTATCAGGTGCTCTAATCCGGTTATCGGATTGGCATCGGATCGGCTATAAACATATAAGTAATTGATATAATATAAATTATTTGGGAAATTCATGGGATTAGAACCTGCAAGGAGGTTATGACACAGCAGCCGCAAGGGGATGAACTTGCCTTGCCACTTGGTCTGCCAGGGTATCTTCCGCAATATCCATGTCATATCGGGTTTGCAGGTTCAGCCAGTAACGAGGATTTTGATCAAAATATCTGCCCAACCGCAAAGCAAGTTCAGCATTTACCGGTCGTTTCCCGTTCACGACGTAATTGATACGCATGGCGGGCACGCTGATATCTTTTGCAAGGCGATACTGCGATACTGCCAACTCTTCCAATAATTCCTTCAAATATACACCAGGATGCACCGGTGCAATATGTTTTTTAGCCATGTTAACCTCCGTTAATGATAATCCTCTATTTCTACATTCTCCGCATGTCCGTTTATCCACTCAAAACAGAGCCCGTGAGATAAACTTTAATTACCCAGAATCAACGATCTTCACATATCCTTGCTCTGTTAATTATTAATTTGATATGAAGCGAAAAAATGCTATAATCGCTTCATTAAATGAAGCAATAAAGGGAAATAAATGACTCAGTATCTTTGGCAGCGTCCAGAGTGGACGCGTTTCCAGTGGAAAAACGATAATATCCTTTTAACACTGGGGGAATGCCGGCTGCTTCAGGGTAAACTTCTGGGCAGGGTGGCCGATCTCGGATTACCTTTCGAAAATCATGCCCAGATGGAAATACTTGCTGAAGAGACCTTGAAAACTGCTGCCATCGAAGGTGAAAGCCTGAATGTGAAGGCAGTAAGATCATCCGTGGCACGGAAACTTGGGCTACCTTCAGCAGGCCTTCCGGTAGATCGACATGTTGATGGCCTTGTATCGGTTCTTCTTGACGCCACGAAAAACCACGATGATTATCTCACGGAAAAGCGTCTTTTCAGCTGGCAGGCTGCTCTATTTCCCACAGGGTATTCTGGCATGCACAAAATTATCGTGGGTAATTGGCGTGGCGACAAGCTTATGCAGGTAATTTCCGGTCCTATCGGCCATGAAACCGTTCACTTCGAACCGCCCCCCTCAGAAAGCATACCCAATGAGATAGGCCGTTTCCTTGGGTGGTGGGAGGAGAGTAGGGGCAAAACAGAGGGATTACTTCGGACGGCAATTGCCCACTTCTGGTTTGTAACCATACATCCTTTTGAAGACGGCAATGGTCGGCTTGCCCGTGCCTTGACAGACATGGCTGTGGCCCAGGACGACCAACAATCGATACGTTACTATAGCCTTTCGTCCCAGATCATGACTGAACGGGAAGCCTATTACGACGTTCTGGAGCGCGGCCAAAAAGGAAGTGGGGATATAACGGAATGGCTGACTTGGTTTCTGGGTTGTTTTTGCAGAGCCATCAATAACTCGGAAAAACTCCTGGCAACGGTCCTCGAAAAGGCTGCCTTTTGGAAAGCCCATGCCCAGTCGGCGCTTTCTGAGCGACAGCGGAAAGTAATAAACCGTCTGCTGGACGCGGGGAGGGGAGGGTTTGAAGGTGGCCTGACGACCAGAAAATATGTATCCATCGCTGGTGTAAGCCGGGCCACTGCCTTTCGAGAAATGGAACAGCTTGTTAAGCTCAGCATCCTTAAGCAGAATCCTGGAAGGGGACGTAGTGCCAGCTATGATCTGAGCTGGACTGGAAAATCTGATTAACAAGCATGGTTGAAAATTGTGCCCTCAAGTGGGTGTCCCTTGGGGTGTCCTTTTCCTCGAAATCGGGGGGAAAAGGCTGCACAAGGATACACTCAGGGACACACCAACTTTAATAAAAGCAAATACTTGTAATAAAACAGGTGACTTAGATATCTTTTAAATTCGCCTCTTACGCCGGAAGCAGGGGTTCAACTCCCCTTGGGACTACCATTAACCCATCTTCCGTGATTCCGAGAGCTTATGAATCACGGCCCTTTTTTGCCGCTGCCGTTTCAGGAGTTGACGGCTCCTGAGACGGCTTTTTCTTTTTCGGTAGGATAAAAATCATCTCCATCCCCCCGTGGTTTAAAAACCAAAAGCTCACCTTTTTGCTGGGAAGAATCTTCCAGAGCCTGGCGCACGCCTTCAAGACCCAGTGACTTGACGTATCGCGCCGTGGTGTTCGGACTCTTATGCCTTAACCGTTTTATTCTATCTCGCCTTACCACATAAGAAACGGCAAGCTCTTGCTGAATACGTTCTATCAGTTTCTTGATTTCAGGCTTATTAAGCCGCCGTGAGACTGTGCTTTGCGGTATGCCTGTTTTTGCTTCAATCATTTCCTGATTCATTCCTTGCGCTGCTGCTGAGGCTATGACAATATCCTTAGTATCCATCGTTATTCACTCACTTCCTTAATTGACTGGTATTGATGCGCCCATACCCATCAGGCTGTGGTTTTTCTTCAAGGGCATCTATGTAAATGAAATAATGGCAAGGTTTATTTTTTTGGATGGTGGATTAAGGCTGATTCCTACTGATTTTATGATGGTGGACAAAGTGATTGTACGTTTCAAACTGGACGAGCGCTTCGAGGGCTAACGGAATTCCCACAAAACCCTTCGTCAACGCCTGCTTTAACACAAACCCTAATAAACTCCGTTTACTTTTGTTGGCATTGAACAGGTAATAACGTAGAATGCGCAGCCCGGATGCCAGGAAGAACAGCCGTTGGTAACGTAATTGGGTCAGACTGGCTGGGGCAGAATGGCGGCTGATTTTTTTACGATCGACCTGGTTGATAAAATTGGCAAAACACGCGCGAAAGTGCTTCTCACTATATAAGGTATGCAGGAGATTCTCATAGTTTGTTTCTAACTCCTGCTTACTCATTCGTAAGGGGATGAAATTCGTGGCGAGAAACGGATCGCCCTGTTCTGAGGTGGGTAACAACCGGCCTTCTTGCTGTAAGCGCGCCCATAATTTCGTGCCCTTGAGAGCGATCAAAAGTCCCAACATCGGAAACATAATCCCAGCTTCTTGTAAAAACTGGCGTTGCAATTCAAAAATGGCTGGATCATCCGTATCGAAGCCTACGATCATGCCTGCAAAAATAACGATGCCACGCGCGTGGATGCGTCGCACGGCATCAAGCATGTCCATTTTCAGGTTATGGGTTTTATTGGTAGCCACTAAACTTTCTGGGTTCGGCGTTTCGATGCCAATAAACACCGCAAAAAAGTTGGCCGCTTGTAACAAATCCAGTAATTCCTCATCCTGAGCCACATTTAAAGTGAGTTGCGTGAGAAACCGGAACGGTTTGCGCAAGCTGCGATTGAATTGAATCACCTGCTTTAATAAGTTCTTGGCGTATGACCTACTTCCAATGAAGTTGTCGTCCGCAAAAAAAACGGCTGGAATCTCATACGCAGCTAATGTTTTGAGTTCGGCTATAACTTGCGCCTCCCCTTTATACCGGGGTTTATGCCCAAAGAGGGAGACTACATCACAAAACTCACAGTCATACGGACATCCGCGCGAGGTTTGCACCATCCCATTGGTATAGCGATCTAATTGGATGAGATCCCATCTGGGGATCGGGGAAGACGCCATGTCAATATATGTTGTTTCCGTATAGCGGTCCAGGTGCTTGCCTTGTTCCCAGTCCCGTAAAAATTGGGGCCAGATCCGCTCCGCTTCGCCGGCGATGACCACATCAAAATGCTGTTGGCATTCCTCCATATGGGAGGTGCAAAAAGGTCCTCCGGCGACCGTAAGGATGCCTCTGGTGCGAAATTGGTCGGCCAGTTCAAACATCCGGGCCTGATGCACCGTGTATCCGGTAATGCCTACCAAATCGCACTCCAGGTTCAGGTCCACGCGTTCAATTTGTTCGTCAATGATCTTGATGTGATAAGTCGAAGGAGTCAGCGCGGCCACGGTCGCCAGTCCTAACGGGGGAATGATGGCTGGCCGTTTCGTAAAATCAGTCAACCGTTTGAGTGACCAAAAACTTTCCGGAGCGGCGGGCTGAATAAAGATGATCTTTTTCATCTGAAAATACCTTTCACCCTCCCCCTAACCCCCTCCCCTTGAGGGAGGGGGAAGGTGGAGGGGTAATTTTCATTCTCCTTTGTGTCGGGCACCGTCATGAGAGTTTCATGGTATTGCTTGATAATTGGGGGTCAGGATTTCATAAAATATTGCTTTCTAACAAGTGAAACATAGGAGATTTTCGTTTTTATGTCAACATTCTTTTGGCTTTCTTTCAGGCTCCCTGTTAGCTAAGTTTTAAAACCGCGCTCTTTCGAGCCGAATTGCTGGTATTTCACCTGTGGTGCTGTACACCTTACGTTCATTGTGGCGTTTTACCTCATAGTCCAACACATCGTGGACATGGTCTATAACAGAGACATGTCTCAATACTTGTTTCCATTGAGGATCGACTTCTTCAGTTACCTTACGGCGCTCTCTCCATAAGCTGTCTCTACCCTGTACAAATCTAAAAATAGAATGGCTATCAACATAATAAGACAGGGGAATCCTCTGTGTCAAACATACAATTTCCAAGGCCATAATATGCCGCGAACTTGTTTCCCGTTCCACAATATCCGCAAAAAGCATATACCGGCTATAATCATCTATGCTGGTAATCTAGTACCATTTCTGATCTGCATAGTGAGACAACCGATGATGAGACTAATCATGCTGGATCAGCTCCCCAACATGATTAGCTACAACCTCATGGTCATGAAGCTTCGGCTCAGGTCTGGCAATGTAAAAACCGTTTTTTTTTGCCCTGCCGATTGGGCAGAAGCCTGTATTGAGGGCAAAGACGTTCCTGATGATGTCAATTTTCCGAAATTAGCCGAAGAGATTATCCGTTATCACCATACGTATAGACCGCATGAAAAAGCAGACATTATTTACAAAAGAATTGACCGATAATCGGGTAGCCGGTGGTTTTTCTCCACCAGCCCGCACCCTATATTTTGTAGCTAAATTCAATTGACACATAAGGCTGTTTTTCTTATACTCCCTCCACGAAAAAGGAAGTCCTTATCAAAACATTGCTTAAATCGTGCTGCTTTGGATTATTTAGCTTTCACGCAAAAGCCATGTGTAATACGAGCATGATGAAAGAACGGCTCCTTACACAGTATTATTACTTGCTAATCAGATTTATTCCAGTTCAGTTCATAGCTGGCACTCCGTCCCCGACCAGGATTCTGCTTAAGGATGCCGAGCCTCATTAGCTGGTCCATTTCCCGGAAGGCCTGCTGAAGGTAGGCCGAGTTTTCGTGCCACCGACGATCTTATTGCCTTTACATCAAGGCTTTCACCCTCGATTGCAGCAGTTTTCAAGGTCTCTTCAGTCAGTATTTCCATCTGGGCATGATTTTCGAGGGGTAATCCGGGATCTGCCACCCTGCCCAAAAGCTTTCCCTGAAGCAGCCGGCATTCTCCCATTGTTAAAAGGATACTTTCGTTTTTCCATTGGAAACGCGTCCACTCTGGACGCTGCCAAAGATACTGAGTCATTTATTTTCTTTTATTGCTTCATTTAGTGAAGCGATTATAGCATTTTTTCGCTTCATTTCAACTCAATATCTGTAAAAATTAACATGCTCGAAGAAGAATAAGTAGCCCTTTCCTTTCGGAAAATTATTTCCCAATTTTTCCAGAAAAATAATGAATTCCGCGAGTTTTCTTGACCCAGTATTTTCAGGATGATTAGCGGCAAGATTCAGGATAGGTTATTTTTACTGTCACTTAACTGATGCTTCAAGCTTTCTTAAAATAGGATCATCAGCTAAAAATACATTGGCAGTTTCGGTCACATCATCAAAAATGAGAACCGCCAAGCCATTTTCCAGTTTGTATTTTACCTGTCTGAATTTCGTTTCCGTGGGAACCTCTGTTTCACCATAATCTGTTCCCTGTGTCTGGGGAAATGAATTCTTCTATAACTCCTTGTAAAGCTCCAGGGCTGATTTTATTGACTGGAATTCTATGGATCGACATTTCAAATAGCTCCACCTGCTCTACCAGGGTACTATGTCAGGTCGCTTCGCCTTGTTCGTTCTTTACAAGAAGCGCAAATGAGGTTATTTTCGCTCCGCGATCTTGATCAATTTGCCAGGAAAGGAAAATCTGTTCATGCGCCATAGAAAAAATACCCTGTGGAGACGCTTCGTCACCATCGCCCAGCCTTACTTTTTCCCAAATATACCGGGTGCTGGTTGGGCAATGCTTTTGCTCCTGATCATGTTGCTTATCTTTCTTTTGGGCGTGCTCGCGGTGATTGTTGCCGCCATAACGCTGGCGGGAAATTACTGTGCTCCATCGCTTACTGCCAAAATAGCGCCAGGATTATTATCACTAATTACGGAAATTTTCCATTCCAAAGCCTGGCTGGTTGTGGCCGGAATCTTGACCATACCCACTGCCTGTTTTGCCCTGTTCACCAGCCAATTATGGACACGCCGGCGTGCCTGGCTGCTGCTTACGATCGTTCTTCTGCTCTCCTTTTCGGTGACCGGGATCAATGTCGCATTCAGCTATATCGGTAACTACTTTACCAACGCTCTTGTGAAAAAAAATCAGGAGATGGCTTATCTCTTCGTTGCCGTCTATTTTTGTGGTTTTCTCGTTGGGATTCCAATCATGGCGTTCTACAACTATGTACAGAATTACATGGGGATGCGCTGGCGGGAATGGATGACTGGAGAGTTTTTGCACAACTATTTTAGGAGCCGCAACTACTATGAGATCGAGACAAACGGGCAGATCGACAACCCGGATCAACGAATTATGGAAGATATTCGCTCCTTTACCCGAACTTCCCTGGCTTTTCTCCTGATTATTCTCGGTTCACTTATGGATCTTGCTTCCTTCACTGGGATCCTCTGGTCGAAGTCGGTACTCCTGGTCGGCGTGGTGCTCGGCTACTCAATCGCAGGAACGCTGTTTACTGTCCTGATGGGACGGCGCCTTGTCCGCCTGAACTTCAATCAACTACGCTACGAGGCGGACTTCCGTTATTCCC
Source organism: Syntrophales bacterium (assembly GCA_035283845.1). Lineage (GTDB taxonomy): Bacteria > Desulfobacterota > Syntrophia > Syntrophales > JACQWR01 > DATESZ01. Next base: position 14,827 of record DATESZ010000010.1, read on the forward strand.
TGGTGCATGTAAGGGATAATGTTGAGTCGATCGCCTTTTACCAGGGAGAAAAGCCGGAGGTTGACCGGATTGGCAATCGTTTTCGCAGCGTCTTGGGAAACTTCAACCTCCTCATCGGATGGCAACGGAATCTGTCGTTCCTAACGACGGCTTACAGCTACCTCCCTGTGGTTTTGCCCTTTCTCGTACTGTTTCCCCCGTACTTCAGTGGCAAGATCGAGTATGGGGATATGGTGCAGGCTAATTTTGCCTTCACCCAAATTTATGCAGCGATGTCTCTCATAGTTTCTCAAATCGAACAGATAACGAATTTTGCCGCCGGCGTGGAACGTCTCTCAACCTTTTCTGATGCGATCGCACAGGAAAAGATACCTGACATCGGCATCAGTTCTGAGGATGCGGACCGGTTTAACCTGGAAGACGTAACGCTGTTGACACCGAATAAATATCGCACTCTAATCTATAACTTGACCGTGCATCTGCAACCCCAGGACGACCTTGTTATTGTTGGCCAGAGCGGAGTTGGTAAAAGTTCATTGCTCCGAGCCATTGCTGGTCTTTGGACACAAGGCGAAGGTATCGTGAAGCGCCCGTCTCTGGACGAAACTTTCTTTCTTCCCCAAAAGCCTTATATGCTCCTGGGTTCATTGCGGGATCAATTGCTCTATCCTCGATTGGAGCAGGAGATTTCGGAAGAAGAATTGAGAACTGTCCTGAAAATCGTCAATCTGGAGGATCTGCCTGAGCGTGTGGGTAGTTTCGCCGTGGAATTGGATTGGGCCGACGTATTGTCGCTGGGCGAACAGCAAAGACTGGCCTTTGCCCGTCTTATCATTAACCAGCCTAGGTTTGCTGTTTTAGATGAAGCCACAAGCGCTCTGGATATGGAAAATGAGGCAAAACTCTATAATAAATTAAGGGAATTGGGCATCCATTATATCAGCGTCGGGCATCGCAGCAGTATTCTCAATTATCACAATAAGGTTTTGGAGTTGAAGAGCCAGGGGAAATGGAGATTATTTCCTTTAAAGGAATATCAGGCGGCTACGAACCTTCCCGTTTAAAATGCTGACAAAATAAACCCTAAGCAAGACATTCAACCCACATCCACAAAAGGCAATAACGGTTGCCGCCATCTTTCCATACATCGACGACGTGGTATATTAATTTTCGCCCTAACCTGGCATACTGCGAGATCGATGAAACGGCCATACCTATCACACCAGCGGTTTTCTCTCGACTTCTTAATAACAGGTTGAATCTCGGCAGTTTTATCAACTTTGCTACGATCTATTTTTTTCATTACGATGGCATATCAACCATATTTATAGAATCCCAACATATCACGGCCATAGTATCCAATGCTTTTTCTTTAATCAAACAACCTTCACAATTACCGGGTCATGTCTTTCAGTTGCGGCAGGGATGCTGCTCGGGTAGCCGATAATAATAGGTGCCGCGATCTTGTAACCATCGGGCATTCCTATTTCTTTAAGGATTTTAGGATCGCGAATATCTTTGCCAAGATCAATCCAGCAAGTTCCCAATCCTCTGGAAGCGGCAGAGAACATGAAATATGCGGCAGTCATGGCGCAATTGACATCGGTCGATGCGACATCTTTGGGTCCAATGATATAAACCAGGCAGGGTGCATTATAAAAGACATTGAATTGCTCGTTACGGAGGGCATCTTCATACAGCTTCATGGGCGAGTCGGGGTTTTGGATAATATCGGAAACTATATTTTTCTTGCTTTCATCAGAAAGCTTTTTCATGAAATCCAAGTCGTAGATGATAATAAAGCGGCACGGCTGAAGATCACTCGCCGTAGGAGCAAGGCAGGTATCCTGAATAATTTCCTTAACGATTGATATAGGCACTTCCTTATCTTGGAATTCTCTAATGGAGCGTCTGTTTATTAACAGTGTCTTGAAGTCCATGCGTATTCTCCCTTACGATCAATAAATTTTGATTTATTTCTTCCGATAAACATTCAGACCAACCTTGGCCTCTTCATGCCCTTCAACGGCAATGTTTCCTTCAGTCGAAGCAATGATTATGGTCTTTCCTGATGATGACGGACCAAACTCTCTCGATAGATCAACTTTGATAGTGAGGATGTTGCCTTCCAGATTCATCTCCACGTTCTTCATTTTGTAATCCTCCCGGGTAATATTAATTTGATATAACTTATCACGCACTGGTCTTGGGTCAATAGGAAATCTTCTCGACAATTCCAAGAAAATAAATGGTGGTGGTAAAATAGTCCCTATATAAGATAAATCAATCCAGCTCTCGCCGGTGCCCAAATTCACGAAAATGGGCTTTTGTATAACTGGCTGAGGTTAGTTAACGAAATGATTTTCCTCTACATTTTTACCGGCAAGAGCTTTCTTAATGCCGCGTGAAAAGATCGTATCCTTTCTTGATATAGGCCATGACATCCTTTCAGTCGTTTACTTCTTTTCTGCCTTTCTCTTAAAATACAGGACAAACCCGGCTACCGCCATATCTGGGTTATATTCGGTTATTTTACCTGTAGTGTTAAAGATATATTCTTTAAGCCTCTTTCCCATCTGCTCTGCGCTTTCACCAGCCTTAACCGCCGGCTCCAGGATGGATGCAAAGGCCCTGGTGTGAAGTCCAATCATATCAATGAGCCGAGGCGCATCTCTCCCAATGCCGTCATGGGAATAGAAAATCAACGATGGTTTAAGGCTTCTTAATTGCTCTGCGGTGGCCAGGTACTGCTCCAAATCAAATGACGGTGGTGCCCAGGCGGGAAAGGGTATATTAGTGCCGTCCATCGGGATACCCAGGGCTTCTCCACTGAATAGTCCCTGTGTTTTACTTTCCCAGATAGAGATGTGATGGGGGGCATGCCCCGGTGAGAAGATTAACTTTAGCTCCCTCCCCCCTAAGGATAAGGTCTCACCGTCCTTCGCCTGATGAACCTGGGCTCGAGGTACCGGCTGGATGGCCCCGTATTTTGATTCGAACTCGTCACCGAAGGCCAGTTTGGTGCTGGCATTGAGCCTTGCGGGGTCTATCACGTGGGCCGCCGCCTGGGGATGAATGACAATTTTCACGTGGGGGAGCTTTTTGGCCCACCAGCCCACCCCGCCCCCGTGGTCAATATGGATATGAGTGGGAATAATGTAGGCCAGCTCCTTAAAATCCAGTTTCAGATTACTGAGTCCCTCTTCGATAAGGGGGCCTTGATTGGTGGTACCAGTCTCAATTAGGGCAGCCTGCTGTCCTCGAACAAGATAAGAAACTAATTTATCACGCATATCTGACGTTTTGCTTTCACCCTCGATGTGGAAAATGCGGTCAGCAACCTCGGTAACAGTTACCATCTGATTCCCTCCTGATCATCACTCTTGTCCCTATTAGGAACTAATAAGCGTCAATGCCGACTCTTTTGTTCTCTAAACGTTTTATGGCATTGGTATGAACCCTTCTGTCATCCTCATTTCTTCAGCGGGATAAGGTTTTAAAATAGATGCAAGTTCCTTCTGGTCTTGGTTCTCCATATTGATCCAAAGAACTTCCTTATCCTTTGGTACAATGACCGGCATTCTATCATGGATGGGCTTTATCAATTCATTAGGGTCTGTGGTAATTATTGTGCAGGTGCTGACAGGCTTCTGTTCCGGTGACATCCATGTTTCATAAAGACCGGCAAAGCCAAAAGGCGCTCCCGATTTAAGCGAAAGGTGAAAAGGCTGTTTCCTCTTCTCCTGCTGTTGCCATTCATAGAAGCCATCGGCAATAATCAGACACCTTCTCTTTATGAAAGCGCTTCTAAAACTCGGTTTATCCGCAATAGTTTCAGCTCTGGCGTTGAACATTTTATTGCCTATAGACGGATCTTTTGCCCACGATGGTATGAGTCCCCACCGGAAATTGACCAGTTTGGTTTTATTATCATGAATGATGGCGGAAATTTGCTGGGTTGGAGAAATGTTATTACCTTGCCGGTAGTCGGAAGCTACTTCCTGTACGTGGAAGGTCTTAACGACAGTTGATAAATTGATTATCAGGGTAAATCGGCCACACATTTTTATATCCTCACATATACAGAGGACTTTGATTTTCTTGGGGGATAATTTCTTCCCCCGGCAATATAAATATTCACTTAAAGGAACTGGCCTTTTTCATAAATTCCGGGTCTTTTTCAAGCTCTCTTGCTATGTCTTGAATCTCTCTTTGCACTGCTGGTGAAAAGGAATTGAAGGCGCCTTCCGGTCCAGAAATCTTTCCTGCTTCAACATGCCTGGAAGCATCGGCGCCGCCTTCCTGTAAGATCATGAGAACCGCCTTTTCAAGCCTCTTCTGAATGTTTGGAGGAAATCCCATGAAATCCTGCTCAGCTTTCAAAGCATCTGGGTTCTTTGAGGCATAATCCGCTCTCGCTACGGGATCCGTAAAAAAGCTTGCAAGTGCAGACATGGCAGCTTCATGTGTTTGGTCTTGCGCCAATACATTGGCTGCTGTGAAGATAAAAAATGAAACTAACAAAACAATAATTCTGAAATATCTAATGTTCATAGCAACCCTTTCTTTAGGACAATATAGTAACACTACAATTCTTGTTACCGCTTTACGGCCACTTTATTTTGAGATACTGTCTGCTAATCATGGCCTCATGCTTTTGTAAGATTCAATTCTGTTGCTTCCGTTTATTATGGATACTATAATTCCTTGCTGTATGATACAGCTCATACGTCAAGTGGCCCACTATACCAACATTTACCGTCATGAGGGTTTCATACGCACAAGAACAACTTCACCAAAAACTAGTGACCTGAGATTCTCCCCTTCCGACAGTTTTCATCGCAGTCAGATCGATCATTTCAATCTTCATAACGCCTTTCCTCCTTTTTCGGCGCGGATACAATCACCGAACCACAGGCAATCTTTCTGTTCACATGCGGATCTTGTTTGAAAGCAAGGAGTATAGCCTTCCCTTATTTGAATTTCTCGAATCAGATATTGCTTTGAAAAACCAATCTTAAAAGAAATCCCCCGCTTTTTGGCGATTTCTTTAATCTCTCCCATCTTCATATGAAAGCCTCCCGACTGAAAATTATATTTCTATTTCCCTACATATTTCTCTGAATGCTCCTTCTTTTTTCTAAGTTATTAATTTAATGCGAAAAATTAAAAGGCTTCATAATGAAAAGCCAGCCACACAGTCTCCTGCTCTGTATCTGTCCATTCCACCCGATGCCGCCGATGCTTTTCAATATTGATGTAATTGCCGGGATTCATCGTGATGTTTTCAGAGCGATCTTCAAAACGAAGGACAGCTCTTCCCTTCAGAAGAATCACCCATTCGTTGTCCTCCTGAACATACCAGAAGCCTTCCGGTGAACAGTGACCGTTAGAAACAATTCTTTCGATACGGAAACTGGATGTCTGAAGAAGGGTTTCAAACAGCTCGTCACTTAGATTCTTTGGTATGTCAGCAAAAAGATTTTTCATAGTAGCCTATCATGAATGCTTCCCTGGCCGTGCTTTCGCAGCCGCAATTAGTGCTTGAAAAGTATCTTGCCGTTTCCATGTAACCCCTTATTATTACGGTAGTCCCAAGGGGAGTTGAACCCCTGCTTCCAGCGCGAGAGATCGTCGAAAGAGCCTTATTCCGCAATTTTATTACGTTTTTAACCAATTTAAAACAGTTTTAACAGTGTTAATTCACGACCAAATGCGACGATGTTTAATGAAGAATTTACATCAAGTGCTTCAATTTGCAGCGACATATTCTGCGAAAGAGGTAGCCTCAGGAATCGGCATATTGTCTTCCAACAGTCCCCGTACATGCATCTCAATCGCCTCGTGCATATTTCGCTCAGCATCTTCACGGGTTGCGCCGGTAGCAATGCAACCCGGTAAATCGGGCGAATAAGCAGAATAATTAGCTTCCGCTTTCTCAATAATAACAAGAAACCGATGCATATGTTACTTCACCTCCTTCAATTTCGCCTGTTTTAAAACACAATTCAGAGTACCCGGCGCTAAATCGTCACTTGGATGTCCAGCGATAGAAACTCTGCCAGTTTTGGTGGCATGTTTGTATTGCCGATGACTACCTTGTGTCTCTACCCGATACCAGCCATCAGCCTCTATCAATTTTATGATATCACGTACATTCGTTGATATTCATTCTTCCGCACATTTAGGCGCTTGTCTGCATCCAAGGGTAAAAATCTTTCTTTCGTCTAAATAATATGTTTCGCGATGCAAGAAAGTCAAGGAATATCGCTGAAGGGGAAATGTCAGATTCTGCACTGGAGATAAATAAAGAAAAGGGGGCAGGGCGGAACGTAGCGAGCAACCAGCCGTGAAGCATGAGGCGTCTTTTTACCGAATTCTGAACTCTGATCAGATCGCACCGATTGAAAAGGCAGTGCTCGATATCACCAAATTATGAGTCAACGGTCCTTTTTAATCATCCTTTTGAGACATTTTTTATAAAGCAATTCCAGTTCCTAAATTGCCTTGACAGGCCGGAAGCCCATGTCTTATATTTACCTGTCAAATAAGGACTTACTATTGTGGATCACATCACCTTTGGAAGCAGTTCATCATCCCTTTGAAAGCTCCGGCCTTTGAAAGTTCCGGGAGAGTTATGTTTTTGCTGAGGCAAGCAGTATAGAAATCAAAAACGAAAAGATTAAAAAAATCCTGGATGAGCTCTCCGTCTTCCTGTTCGGGAAAGGCCTGGCCCTGGTGTATGCCCTTATCGCCTGTTTTGCGCGCGGACACCTGCTCATCGAAGACCTGCCAGGCTTGGGCAAGACGACACTGGCGCTGGCACTGGCCAGGGCGCTGGATTTAAGCTTCAGCCGGATCCAGTGCACCTCTGACCTTCTTCCGACGGACATTACCGGCCTTTCGATATATAACAGAAACTCCGGCGAATTTGAATTTCATCCCGGGCCGATCTTCCATAATATTGTCCTGGTTGACGAAATCAACCGGGCAACGCCGAAGACCCAAAGCGCGCTACTGGAAGCCATGGGTGAAAAGCAGACCAGCATTGACGGCAAGACGTATGCCCATCCCCAGCCCTTTTTCGTCATTGCCACCCAGAATCCTATGGAGCATTTCGGTATTTTTCCCCTGCCCGAATCGCAAATGGATCGTTTCATCATGAAGATAAACATCGGATATCCCCCTCATGAACAGGAGAAAAACATCCTCAGGCGTAGCAACAGCAGGGATGAGATCGACCGTATCCACAATGTCATTTCCGGGGAAGAGGTTAGGGAAATCCAGGATGCTATTGTCAATAACGTCTATGTCTCGGAAAAGATCTTCGACTATATCCTGCAGATAGTCAAGGCAACAAGGCAACATGTATACCTCCTTGCCGGGATATCGACCCGCGGGGCGCTGGCTGTTACCGCTGCCGCCAAGGCCAGAGCATATTTTTGCGGCCGGGATTTTCTCATCCCGGAAGACATCAGGGAACTTGCCGAGTATACCTTGCCCCACCGGATAATGCTCAAAGAGGAATACGAAACGCTTGATCGAAAGGAGCTTGTGCAATCTATCCTCAATTCGGTAAAATCGCCTGCCTAACGCCGCTGACGGCCACTGGATGGCTTTATCTGGCCATAACGCTGATTATCGGCATTGTGGCGGTAAATACGGCGAATAATCTGCTCTACCTGGTCGAATCGGGTCTGCTGGGGTTTTTTTTGATATCGGGCCTATCCGGTCACCGAAACCTCTGCCGCCTTGAAATCAAACTCACGGCGCCGGAAGAGGTCTTCGCCGCCACGGAGTATCCCCTGCATGTAACAATCTTAAATGCCAAGAAATTTATGCCTGTCTTTCTTTTGCGGCTCAGCATAGCCGGAAGTTCGCTGCTTTTTCCCTATGTGGAACCGCAGGGGAGCCTCAGCACCTCGCTGCCGTTTTTTTTTACCAGACGGGGCACCTATGTTTTTAAAGACATATCGACCGGCTCCATTTTCCCATTTAACTTTATTAGGCGACGTAGGGGGATGGACAATAAATTTACGGTTCTGGTCTTTCCGCAACCCCTCGACCTCGGCAAAGAAAAGTCCGGGGATGGAGATCGGCGCTTTGCCAGCGGCCGGCAAGCCACGCGCCAGGGACAGGAACCGGAGGTTTTGTCGGTGCGTGATTACCAGGCCGGCGATGCCATGAAGTACATCCACTGGAAGGCAAGCGCCCGCGCGGGAGAGCTGAAAACCAAGGAAATGGCGGCCACAGTGCCCCAGCAGATGGTTATAGATTTTAATGACATCGCCATAGCCGACGTGGAAAGAAAATTATCCTACATTGCCTTCCTGATTCTCACATCACTCAAAAGAAACATCCTTGTAGGGTTGAGGATAAGCGGCAAATATCATCCCCCGGCCTCATCAAAAAAACACCGGATTGCCATGTTGACAGAACTTGCTTTGTATAATCATGAAAACAAGCGAAATAAAAATTGAAACGCTGCTTATGATGGTGGCCTCCCTGGCCGCTTTCATAGGCACCCTTGCCGTCGTTCAGTACGTTGGTGTTGTATGCCTGCTTATTTTTTTAACTCTTTGGACGGCAGGCGCTGCCGCCTATTGTCGAGCCCAGGCCGGCCTGCCCGGCTGGCTGATTAACGGCCTGGCCCTGCTGGCCGTGGCGGTAACTTTTTTGTGGACTCCGGGGGAGGATGTCCTTACCGACAGATTTGAGCTTATGGTCATCCTCCTGGGTCTCAAGTTCAGCGGGACTAAAGCATCCCGGGACTACCTCCAGATATTTCTGCTGGTCATATTTCTGCTGACCGGCTCGGCATACCTTTTCGCTGATGTGACCTTCATCTTATTCCTGGTTGCACTGCTGCTTCTTTCAGGGGTGGGAGCTGTTTTGCTGAGCTATCTTTCTGAAGACCGCTTCCTGAGTCTTACATTGGCGACTTCAGGCAAAGTCTGTGTCAGCGCTGTGCTAATCTCTTTTCTTGTTATCCCCCTGATGGCAGTCCTCTTTGTCGCAATGCCCCGTTCCGGATATCCGATGCTGAATTTCACGGGTAGTAAGGCAGGAAGCATAACAGGCTTTTCCGACCGGATAGCCCTGGGCGTCATGACGAACATACAAGAGAACAATGCAGTGGCCTTTCGGGCGGAGACTGGCCAAAAGAGGATTGCTGAAGACATGCTTTACTGGCGGGGCATTGTGTTTGACAGCTTTGACGGGAAAAAATGGGCGACGACATCGGCAGGCAATATAGATGAGAGCACGATCAGACTAAAGGGCATCCCTGTCTATTATACTGTCTACCTCGAACCATCGAACAGCGACATGATAGTGACGCTGGACAAGCCGTTATCCCTCCCCTTGCGCAGGATGTCCGGCCGGCCCGATCTGACCTATTCTGTTTTGGAGCCGGTAAATAACCCGCTGAGCTACAATGCCTTTTCCGTACCCACGGAGGTAATCCCAACGGCTGATCTCCCGCCGGTGGTTTATCTGCAATTGCCGGCAGGACTGGAACGGATCAGGGAAAAGGAGCAAAGCCTTGTTCCGCGAAATGCAGATGCGGCCACAGCCATCCGGTCCTTGATGTTGTTTTTGAAAAGCGGCGCTTTTCATTATGCTCAAAGTGGCCTTCCCATCTCTGGCAAGCCCTTGGAAGAGTTTCTTTTTACCAGCAGACGTGGCAACTGCGAGTATTTCGCTTCCGCACTGGCCGTAATGCTGCGGATGGCTGGCGTACCGGCGCGGATTGTGGGTGGCTACAGGGGAGGCTACTTCCAGGAAACAGGCGGCTATTACGTGGTCTTCCAGAAAAATGCCCATGTCTGGGTGGAGGCATACGTTCCGGGGACCGGCTGGATTCGTCTCGATCCCACCCCGGTCCAGAGCGCCGATTTCACATCGGCAGCCCGGCGGGGCTTAAGGTTCTGGTCCGGCGTCAAATTGGATGTCCTACAGTACTACTTCATGATCTTTGTGCTTAACTATGACTTTCAAATGCAGGCCAAACTCTTTTCCCTGCTGGCTGCCGCCGCGGGCAAACCGCCGGCATTCCTTCTGCGCAACCGAAAGCAGTTGGCGGCAATGGCCGCCATTTTGACAATCATCTCGCTTTCTCCGTTTTTTTATCGCCGTTTCCGGCACTGGGGAGGTTCTCACGAAGAAAGACTTCTGCGCGTCTTTCTTGACCGGATGGAAAAGATGGGATACCGGAAATTGCCATACCTAGGCCTCGAGGAATTCATCCGGTCGGTGGAAAAAAAGGAAATTTACGAGGAAGCGCAGGCCTTTGTCAAAGCCTATCAAGAAACCTTGTACCATGACCGGCGGCTTTCCCGTCGGGAGGCAGCCATCCTGGGCAGGATGGTCAGTCAAATCGGCAACCGGCCATAAGGAACTTTATGAATCGGCTCCCTACATCCCAGAATTTTTACATCTTAACATCAATCCTGATATGTCCAACCAAACTGTATGGAGGGCAGAATTTTTTCCAATATTGGATAAGCTTTCTGACTGTCTCAGAGTATATAGAAAAATTTAATGAAACGGAAGAGCGAATAATGCTTCCTGTAAGGTAGCATAGGGCAATTTTAATAGTATCCACTTTTTCAAAGGATAATTATTACATCGGCAATTATATATAGCTATTTTACTATCCATTTGCGGTTAATCCAGGGATTGTGCTGATTTTATGTTTAGTTGACAGTGTAATATTACAACATATCGTATAAAATATCTTGAATAACACTACATCTTGTGTTAAGCAAACATCAATTGGCAAAGGGCGAACCTATTGTTTACATAATAGAGAATAGCGGGGGGAATATTACAACGGCAACTAAATATAACCATTTTACCCATTTATTTGCAGTCAATACGGGCATCGTACGGATTTATAGCCTTGTTTAAGCAGACAACACGCTAATTGGGGGGAGGGATTGTAAAATGAAGGTATTGGTAGTTGACGACAACGAATCCTTGGCTGCCGCCATTCAGATGATGTTGGAAATGGAAGGCCTTGAGGTGGTATCCGCGAAGGATGGCATAGAGGGATATTCAGCATATCTCCGATTTGAGCCCGATCTAATTATCACTGATATCCAGATGCCGCGGAAAAATGGCTTGGAAATGATGGTGGAGATCAGAACCCACAACCCGATGATCAAGACAATTTATATGAGCGGGGATATTCACGTCTTCAATCAGCACCTTGAAGAAGAGAAGCTGAGGTATCCCGTAAGTTGCTTTAAAAAGCCTTTCGCCTTGAAATCGTTGAGAGAACTGGTTGTGGAACCTTTTATAAAAGGGGACAGATTTATTGTGCGGCCGGGCAAGGTCGTGTAATTCAGCGGGTGTGAATCCCGCCCCGGAAGGATGGCCATCCACCGGGTAGCAAGTCCTTGGAGGTCTGGTGGTAACATCAGACTTTAAGCGTAGGACAGCGAGCAGA
>DATESZ010000011.1:0-23931 GCA_035283845.1 Syntrophales bacterium
ACATCTAAGTATTCGATTTAATTATATTCACCTGGGTGGCCATTTTCATTCTCCTTTGTGTCGGGCACCGTCATGAGGGTTTCACCTGAAAATACCTTTCACCCTCCCCCTCACCCCCTCCCCTTGAGGGAGGGGGATGGGGGAGGGGTAATTTTCATGCTCCTTTGTGACGGGTACCGTCATGTGAGTTTCACCAGGGAAAACAACCTGATCCCCAGCTCCGTGATCAAAGGCGCCCGCTTCAAGGGGAAGACGATGGTCCATTTCCTGGACATGAAGGATTTCAAAGGGAACCTGATCGCGGCGGTCAATGAGGTCCTCGATTTTATCCAGCGGCACATAAGCATGGGTGTGGGCATCGGCGCCAAAGCCGCCCGCAACGAAAAGTGGGATTATCCGCTGGAGGCCTTGCGCGAGGCCGTCGTAAACGCCATCGTCCACCGGGATTATACAGACCCCGGCAACATACAGATCCGCATCTTCGACGACCGCCTGGAGATCTGGAGCCCGGGGCTTCTTCCCAAGGAGCTGAACATCAAGAGCCTGCTTGTGGAAAACCGCTCCATCCCGCGCAATAGAGGGCTGGCGAAAATATTCCACGACATCGGCTTTATCGAAGGCTGGGGGACGGGGTTTCAGCGGATGGTGGCGGGGTGCGCCATGATCGGCAATCCCAAGCCGGAGTTGAAGGAAATAACCGGCGCTTTTGTCGTGAAGTTTAACCGGAGGCCCGCCAGTGAGGGAAGATTTGGCGGTATAAGTGGCGGTGCAAATGGCGGTATAAGTGGCGGAAAAGATGGCGGTATAAAAGAAGGGATAGACCAGCTTGCCGATTACATCAGGAATACTCCCGGCAGGAATGTCACGGAGATCACCGCTGCCCTAAATATCCCTCAAAGAACCATCGAACGCTGGTTAAAGAAGTTACGAGAGCAAGGCAGGATTGTCTTCACGGGTTCCCGGAAAACTGGCGGGTATTTTATAAGTGGATGAGCAATAAGCGAACCGCCGAGAAAATGATAATTGTGATGCCCTGGTTTCATCAACCGCGCTTGAGCATTACCAAAAGAAGTCTGCTACCAAAACGGATTTCCTAAAAACGTTCACTTCAATAAATAAGGGGGACAATCAGGCAGGACTTGTTTTGACAATGATTGTCAAGTCAAATATAGGCCTGTGGTCTTAAGCATCAATTTAAGGAAATGGGTGCAAGTGGTCAATATCCTTTTCACCAGCAATCCGCCTGGCGATATACCAGTCCCTGACTGAATCCACATCAATGGCGGCTTCCGGAAACGGCAGGATAACAATACCCGCCTTGAAGCCCAGGCGGTGCGATACACGATCCATCGCCCCGGCGAGAGTAAGGCCCCCCAACACATATCGCATCACCGCAAGCCAGCCGAATGCACGGATGACACGCATGGGGCTTTTGCGCTGATTTTCCGCCTGACGCCAGAACAAGGCCGCGGCACGCGCCTGAGGGGTCAAAAAGGCAAAAAGGTTGCAAAAGCAATAGGACCCATCTTTAAAGCGATAGGAGGTTCTGCGCGTTTCCGGGCAAGCCGTGGTCACCTCTTCATGCCGGGCGACTGCGGCAACCACATCGCATGTCGAGGCCAGGGCCTGCAAACAGAAGAAATCAGCGACCTGAGGGCTCAAAAGCGCATGATCGCCGGTCGTTAAGAGCACGGGCGTTGTTTCCGGAAGCTGCTGCATGACATGGTGAGCGCTTGCACTTGGTGTGGCCTGATTTTCAAACCACCGGACCCCCCCGGCGGCAACATAGTCCCTGAGTTCAGGTTCCTGCGCCATGACGGTTCCGGGCGGGCCGCACATGATCCGCTCTCCTACATAGCGGGAGGAGCGCAGGGCTTCGAGAACCCTGAAGACCATCGGGACGCCGTCAACGGGCGCCAGCGATTTACAGCTAACGCCCGCTGCTTTGGCTACCTCATTGAACGGTTCCCGGTCTGCGGCCAGTACAATGGCTGTAAAGCGTGGTAGGGAGGCACTCATAGATCCGGCATATCACAATTAAGGAGGCACTTCCAAAGACGTAAGGCGCCTCTAAGAATAAAAAGATTGACAATTCCCGATTGTCGCGCGGATAATATAACTAAAGTTCTGCAAATGGTCACGGGAAAAATAAGTCGAAAAAATACAGGAGGTGGAGTAATGGACATTTTTTTATCAACCCAGTTGTCTGTTCCCATATTGCAGATTGTCATGCTTCTGGCGTTGAGCACCATTTCGCTGATTTTCGGACGTATGAGGCTTGCCTTGTTCATTAATTACTGTTTTACCCTGTACTGGGGCTACGTGTCGAACTTAAGCCTTTTCATGGGAGACGCCGCTTTCCAGATTGCCAACTTCTCTTTCATGTATTTTGGGTTCGGACTGGTTGTCATTGCCCTGGCGATCGTTGGCTTGATGTATAATCGAGGTTAATGATCCCGCTTAGAAAATTCCGGATATCCGGCTATATCAGCGGCTCCAGATTAAGCTTCGTTTTCAGGACTTCATTTGCTGCACTGAGCCGGCTCTCCTCCCCAAAGACGGCGATAACGGACGATCCTAAGGCCGGAACAAGAAAATGGGAGATGTCTTCCATTAATTTTCTTTCCCCCATGTCGAGAATACGGCCTCTCAGATTGAGACGCATTTTGTCGTCAAGGCCGGTAAAATCCCGAATCATGGCCGAGTAGCCTCTTGTATGGGGGTCCATGGGCCTGTCGAGGGCGCCGATGGCGCCGATAATCGCCTTTTCCAGTTCTTCCTTATTTACCTTTTCTTTCGCAATAAAGGCCGGTGTATCACTGTAGACCTTCAAAGTTTCAACGATATGGGGATCGCGATAGGAAAGAAAGGCAAAAAGACCGCTTGAGGGGTCGTACTGACACATGCCCCCGTACGCCCCGCCCTGTACCCGGATATGTTTGTAAAGATAGCCATTGGACAGCAATTTCGCCGCCACAAGGAGCGATGCCGTCAGCAGGTCGGCATAGCCGGGCGCCTTTAATATTTCGGCAACGTAAGAGACCTGCGCCGGAATGGCAATGCCTGCGTGGGCGGGAGAAGGCAGAGGAGTCTCGTGATGGTTGCCATGTTCCCGATTGTCCGGTAATTTTTCAATGAACGTCGCAGCGGCTTCCGAGAGAAGGGAAAGCCCTTTGCTATCGGCGGTCATGTTAAGCGCCAGCCTTTCTTTGCGGAAGATCATATTACGGAGAGATGCCAGCTTTTCCTGCAGGCCATTATTAACTGCCGCACCATCCCCGGCAAGGTGATGAATAAAACGAAGTTGTGTTATCCCGTGCCATTGCTCATCCCTGTAAGCGGGCAGAGAAAGGGCGGCGGCAGCCGACCGCATGGCAAAAATATGGCCGGAGGGAATTACGGAGGCAAGGAGGCTGTTTTTTCTTTCCGCAATGAGATCGCACATCCTTTCTCTGTGAGAAAGATCCCCCGCCGTGAGGATGTCTTCTAAAATTTTTGTCGTTTCTTCCACGTTGCGGTATAGGGACTTGGCCTGGAAGATCATTTTTTGCCAGGTACGGCTCCCGTCCACGGTAGTGCCGGCAGCGAGGTGACAGGATATTCCCCCGGCTTTCAAGGCGATCCTTTTGGCCATGGCCTCGTAATCCAGGCCTGCCGCACCCATGCCGAGAGTCAGTTTTCCCAGTAAAGGGATGCAGGCCTGCAGGGCGTCTGGTATGTCCGAAATATCGAAAGCCACATCCAGGTAGGCTATGCCGTTGGTGAATATATCGTGCTTTAAGATATCAATATTATTAAGAGAAGTTTTATCAGTAGGTATTTTGTCTATTTCACGCGAGAGTTCGCTGATCTTTAATCTGGGAAGGGTGGCCATCGCCTCTGGCGCATCGGGTTCCGACTGAAACCGGCGCAGGGAGGCTGCCGCATCGTTTATTTTTCTCAATTCTTCCGGAGTTAAGGAGGCTTTAAGTTCAGTCATTTTTTGCTTAAAAATTCTTTCCCGTTCCTCGATATGCGTGCCGCTGGGTTCAAGAATGGAAATTACACGGTGCCGGTTGTCTAAGAGCCATTTTTTGACGGTCTCTTGAAAGACGGCCGGATTTTCTTCCCATTTTTTTCGGACCTGATAGATGGCGCGGGGGAAATTCAGCCCGCAAAGCGGGTCTCCGTCGTAAAGCCAGGTATGGTATGCCGCGCCCATGAGCACAATTCCGTAAGGCAAGGCAGTGCGCACAATCTCTTTGCCGTGGAATTCAACCTGGTGAATCGTCCCTTCAATAAGCTCCCTGTCAAAACCGGTTTCGTACGTCTTTTGCAGAGTTTCAAAGATGAGCTGCTCGATCATCGGGGCCTTGTCGGGGTCTGTTCCCCTGAGACCCACGGCGAAAAGCATCTGCTTGAAATCTTGTTCCAGGCCTGTAACCGGCGAGAGGTCTTCGCCGAGATGGGAATCGATGAGGGCCTTGCGCAGTGGGCCGGCAGAGCTTCCCACCAGCATGGCGCAAGTTATTTTAAGCAGGAGAGCCGTTTCGACGTCCGTATTTTCGGCCAGCATCCAGGCGCAGTTGACGGTTGTCTTCCTGTCGTATTTTTCTCCCTTAGCGAGAGGATAGGTGCCCCTGATGTAAGCCGGCTCCGGTAATATCCCTTGACTGGGGATGGAAGATTCCACCTTAATTCTTTCAAAGCCGGCCAGCATTTCGGCAAGAAACTTAAGATGATCCGCCGTAGGGATGTCGCCGTACAGGAAGATGCGGGCGTTGCTGGGTGAGTAAAAAGTGCTGTGGAAGGCCTTGAACTGCTCATAGGTGAGCGTGGGTATTGCCTTCGGATCGCCGCCGGAGTCATGAGCGTAGGCGTTGTCGGGAAAAAGACTTTCCTGTATGGCCTTAAACATCAGGTTGTCAGGCGAAGAATAGGCCCCCTTCATTTCATTATAGACTATGCCGGAGATGGTAAGGTCGCTATGTTCGTCCTCAGGATCGGTGAACTCCAGATGATGGCCTTCCTGATAAAAACTTTCCCTCAGAAGCCGCGGCTTGAGGACAAGATCGGTATAGACCCTTGCCAGATTGAAAAAATCAGTGCGCATCTGGCTTGCCACGGGATAGATTGTTTTATCGGGATAGGTGAAGGCATTGATAAAGGTTTGCATTGTTCCCTTGTGCAATTCGTTGAAGGCGTCCTTGAGCGGGAATTTATCGGAACCGGCGAGTACGGAATGCTCCAGAATATGCGGGGCGCCGGTGGAATCATCAGGGGGGGTGCGAAATCCAATGGCATAGAGATTTTCCCGGTCGTCGCAGTGGAGGTGCAGCACCTTGGCGCCTGTCGCTTCATGTTCCATTTCATAGGCCGTAACGCGTATATCTTCTATTGTTTCCACCCTCAGCACCTGGAAACCGTGCAATTTATCCCCGGCCGAAAGGGTGGGGCCGGGACAATTGTTCTCCGATGACATTGTTTTCTCCTTTTTTCAATGGGTTACCAGTTCCTCAAGGCGCCGGTCGAAGATCTTTGCCAGATCATCATGGAGGCTGCTGCCGTGGGCATCCATGGTGACAATCCCCGGAAATCTGTCGAGACGGATTTTCCAGAAGGCCTCGGGCAGGCCGAATTCTTCCGCTTTGAATACATCCAATACTTCCACGACAGAGGCGGCATTGTAGACGCCGGCACCCCCGATCCCGTGCAAGTAAACGGCCCCGTGCTCCTTACAGGCGGCAAGGGTGCGCGGTCCCATCCCACCCTTGCCGATTACGAAACGGACGCCGAAAGCTTTGATTACCTTATCCTGATATATCTCGTCACGTATGCTCGTTGTCGGTCCGGCGGACACGAAACTCCACTTTTCTCCTTCCCTGCGGACAATGGGGCCGCAGTGGTATATGGCGCCGCCCCGGAGTATGGAGCTTAACTCATCATAGAGTTTCCGGTCTCCGGCGGAAAGTGCAGGCGCCCCCTCGATAAGTTTTTCAATCATGTATTTGTGTGCGGTGTCGCGCCCCGTGACGGCGACGCCGGAAATCAGCACCCTGTCTCCCGCGTGAAGCTTCAGTATCTGTTCCCCTGAAACCGGCGTTGTCAATTCAATCATCTCTACTCCTTCCGGGTAAGCCGCTTTTCCCTCCCCTGGTGGGAGGGCTGTAATTATTTTCTGCCTTATTTCTCCCCCACTTGTTGGGGGAGGCAGGAGGGGGTGAAAGGGAGGGGGGAATAACATTCAGTAATACGGTCGCTTATCACCCCCACCCTAACCCTCCCCCGTCAAGGGGGAGGAGATTTCGGACTTTTTACGATATCATCATTCTCAACCGGTGACGCGGTACGTCCCATCCGGTTCAATCCTGATTGCGCGCCTCCGGTGTTCCCAGCACATATAGCTTATGGTAACAAAGTAGCAGGCAGGCAGGCGATGAAGGGCGCCGATCTTTACCCCTAAGAGGGTGGCGTTTCCTCCCAGTCCGAGCGGACCGATGCCGAGCCGGTTCCCTTCCTCAAGGATGCGGTCTTCCAGCGCCCTCAGAACAGGGTCGGGGTTTGTATCATCAAGACGGCGCAGGAGCTGTCGTTTTGATTCCGCATAGCCGGAGCCGCGGTCGCCGCCGACACAGATTCCCAATATCCCTGGCGGGCAGCCTTTCCCTTCGGCGCGCCTGAGGGCATCGAGCACGACCAGGCGCACCCCTCTCATATCCCGTCCCGCATTCAGCTCGTCGCAGGGCAGGCTGTACTGGCGTCCCACATTTTCGCTCCCTCCCCCTTTAAGCATCAGCGAGACTTCTATGGCCGGTTCATCCCACTGGGTAAAATATATGGGTGGAAACCCGGCGCCGATGTTGTTGCCGCTGTTCCTGCCGGTAACGGGGTCAACGGCATTCGGCCGTAAGTATTCTGCTTCCGTAGCCCTGATCAGAGCCTCCTCGCAGCAACGCCTCAGCAATAGTCTTGAAACATGCAGCGGATGGGAGATGTAAAAAATGGGCGCTCCCGTATCCTGGCACAGGGGCGCTTTTCTTTCCTTCGCCATTTCAATATTCTTAAGAAAGACCGAGAGTATGAACCAGGCATTTGAACCTGGATCTTCCTTGCCGCTGCATTTGCCGAGCGCCGCCATTACGTCTCCGGGAAGTTCGGTTGCTGTAAGTCCTATAAGTGCAAAAAGCGATTCGGTAATTTCTTTGCTTTCCATGGATTCGTCCCTGTCTGATTTAAATGGCAGACTTCCTCCTTATGGCTTATTGGCCTGTCCAATAGGAAGTCCGGTTCAGTTGGATCTCGCCGGCAGGTTTTGGTGCGGCCTTCTCCCGGGTACGGCCTGAAGCGGGGGAAGGCGCCCTCTTTGCATCGGGGTCCTACCCTTCCTGCGCCTTTTTGAGCGTGGCGTAGATATCATCGGGAATGCGGATCGCCTTCAGGTTTTCCGGGTCAGAGATGTTCATGCAGATGCGATGTTCGAAGCCCTCCGCCAGGAGGGCGGCGCCAGGATCGCTGTGCAGGCTGTGCTTCAGGGTAAGAGTTTTTTCCCCCAGTTTATCGATGCCAGTCGTAATGCGGATCAGATCACGATATCTGGCCGGCTTGAAATAGCGGCAGGACGTTTCAACCAGACCGAAGACGACTTTCCTTTCTGACCAGATCGTTCCCATGTTGAGTCCCAGCGTTTCGAAAAAAAGGTGCCCGCAACTGTCGAACCATTCGTAGTAGCGGGGATAGAAGACGATCCCGAGGGGATCGAGATCGCCCCACATTATTTTACGTCCCACTATATTTTGCATCATGTGATTTCTGATCCTTACGTGGCAATATCCCCAAGGCCTTGCGCCTATTCTGGAGAAAATTTGACAAGGCATTGCTTTCTGACAGGGAATATCAGGGAATATATAGGAAAGTTCCATTTGTATGTCAATTATTTTTTCCCACAATGTTGTTTTTTTGTTTGTATCCCTCCCCCTCGACGGGGGAGGGAGGGGTGGGGGTGATTTTCATGCGCCCTTGAGCCCGCTTCGAGCATGGGGGTTATTCGAAATGCTGAATATTTGGCAATAGCCTATTTGCTTCCCGGCCGCGGCGCAGCATTTCATGATAATTCCCCTTATGGTGTTCGAGCAAAAAATTTAGATATTTAATATTTGCAGCATAGGCTTCTTGATAGAGATCATTGGCAATTCTCCACCTTTTCACAAAGTGAAGATTCACATGTCGTCTGAAGCCGTTTAGATCGTTATCCATCCTTTTTAAGGCATATTCAAAAAAAGCTGGTGTCTTTTCAAGAAGATCAAGTTCACTTTCAAATCCGGGAACCCTACCCTCTTCAAATTCCTTGTAGAGAGAACGCAATTTTTCAAGATAGAGCCTGTCCGCTATCTGTGCAAGCAAATCACCGGTTGCCATGATATTTGCGAGATGCTTGCAACTTTCCTGGGGAAACGGTATTTTGTCAATATCAGCAGCGAGGTCAGTAGCTTTAATAATGACCGAGGAAGCGCTTATTGCTGTTTCATCATAACCGGCAAGACGAAGATAATCCATAACAAAATCAATGCTTCTATCAACGTGTACGAGAGTTAATTTTCCACCGGTGCCATGATCATCGGAAGATGACTGAATATAGCCCGTATCATGCATCAATGCGGACAAAAGCAGAATCAGTAGATCAAAATGATCAAAATGATATCCCGCTTCTTGGGCTGAATGGGCAATCCTGGCCGTTGCCAGTGTTACTTCAATCACGTGTTGCAGATCATGAAATTCAGTATTGCATGCCTTATATCCTATGTAGTTGCCTTTATAGATGGATACAATATCATCATAAGCAGACCTGAATTGATCTATATCAAAATCCGGTGAAATCATCACGGCGACTGTGATTATCTCATTAAACATTGCATCTAAAGAATTACAATTCACAAGATCGGCAAGTTTTACATTATTGCAATCCCGGATTTGACTGATGTCCATTTTTCAACCTAAGAGAACGTAGAGGCGGAAATATAACCATTAATGGACTTTTGTGTCAATGAAATTTCAGAATACTTGAGGAAATTAAGAATATTGCACCCATTTCACCGGCATGGTTATTTTCACTGTGGAGATCTTTGTTCATCCGGAGATGTTTGTTCATCAGGAGGTGCTTGCTCATTTGGAGGTGTTTGCTCATTTGGACGCTTTTGTTTATTTGGACGTGTTTGTTTAGATTCAGTTTGTTGTCGTTCCATGGGATTTAGATCCGGCGCGACCACCCTCAATTCACATGTTGCGTCCTGTGGAGGATTATCCGTTATTAGCACATTCCCGTTACCTTCCAGACACTTATAATACATTGCCGCATTAGCCAGAGATGATAGGGCGATAAAGACGCACAGTGTTAAAACTATTTGCTTCATTTCAGTCTCTTCTAATTGTCAATGGTGACTGTCCACTGTGTTATCCAGTTTCGTTTCACGGAAAAACGTATCCATTATCAACGTCGCGGCGGATCCCAGGCTCTTTGAGGAGAAGGCTCTTCTTGTTTTGCTTCTGCTCATACATCAATTTGTCCGCGCGTACCATGAGTTCATCAATCGAACAGGGATTTTCAGAATCATAGTAAGCGCAGCCGACGCTGATTGAAAGCCTGTATCTCCGGTTTTCCTGAGAGTTTAGTCTGTCGATCAAGTACTGCAACCGGGCAGTGAAAATGTCAGCATTTGCCTCGGTTATGTCAACGGAAAGGGCGGCATATTCATCTCCTCCCAGACGAGCGACGATGTCGGAGGCTCTAAAGGTCTCCCTCCATACGATTGCCGCGTCAATGAGCGCTCTATCTCCTTCCTCATGGCCCAACGTATCGTTTATCCATTTTAACCCGTCCATATCCGCAAAAAAGAGTAGTATTCCACGCTTATTCCTGTTTGACAATTTCAACTGCTGCTCCGCAAGGGATAAAAACCCCCTTCGGTTATGCAGGCCCGTAAGTTGATCGGTTATTGAAAGGGCAAGGATCTCCGCCTCCATCCTTTTGTGCACGGTGATGTCCTTGACCACGCCGTCGTATGACAGGAGGGCTCCCGATTCATTCCTGCACAGAATGATATTGTCGCTTACCCAGCGCAACTCCCCGTCTTTGCGTATGAGCCGATGCTCAATGGGCGGGATGTCTTTCCCATCGAGAATTTGTTCCACGCGCTTTATTATCAGTTCGCGGTCCTCCGGCGCTGCCATATTGATCCAGAGATAAGGATCGGCAGCAAACTCCTCTGCCGCATACCCCGTTACCGCCACGCAGGCCGGGCTGTGTTTTGTCTCCACAGCGCGGCCGTTTTCAATGCGGACTGTATACTGGTAATCCGTGAGCCCCTCGGTGATCCGCCGGTAGCGCGCTTCGCTTTGCCGCAGCGCCTCCTCCGCCCGCCTGCGCTCGGCTTCTGAGTGCTCCAGTTCCTGGATCCTCTGTTTTAAAAACGATATCTCTTCGAGCAGTTCATTATTTGTTCTGGATGGATCTACCATCTGGCGCCTCCCTTCCTGTAACTCCTAAAAGCGCCGGATGGACAGCCGGCTGGACAGAAAGATAGGTGATACTTTGCACACTTTAGTTGCGGGCACCTCCTTACTGATTGATAAGGCATCGCGTTTTGACGGGGAAATATAAGCATTAACGGACTTGTGTGTCAATTAAATAACAACGTTCCAATATATTATTGACATAAAAATCCATTTTGCTTATACTCGCCTCGCCAAAAAGCAATTCCTTATATTATATTTAAAACCGGGATTTCCCGATAGACGGGGTTTAGAATAATGAAACTCTCATGACAGTGCCCAACACAAAGGAGAATGAAAATTACCCCTCCCCCTTCCCCCTCCCTCAAGGGGAGGGGGTTAGGGGAAGGGTGAAAGGTATTTTCAGATGAAACAGCAAATCCTCAGCAATGATCTTAGGAATTGTTATACAGACATGAATGCTGTCTTAGAGCTTATGGACGGGCAAAGAATCGAAGCAACGCTGGCCAAGCCATTTAATCCGGATGATAAGGAAATCGAACTTTTAATCGGAGCCTCCAATAAGAAACAGAACTACCTTCTCTCGGATATTTGCTCTGTTTCGCTGGTGTGGAATCGAGGCTGGCTGCATCTTTTTCAAAAAGGTGTGTCACAGGAGGCAGTGACGACGGCCATTGGAAAAACTTATCACGTCAATGTCCCGGATAAACAACCCCCTGCATCAGGATTTTTTGGTCTTACCGTTGATGACGATACTCCCTACCGGCTCGTTTTTTTTACTAACGCCGGTGTGAAAACTCGCTGTCAGGCACGGAGAGTCGGGGAACTTGTTAAATCTAAAGGAATTGTATCCCAGGAGGCCGTCCAAAAGATAGTGGCTGAGCAGGAGAGGCTCAAGAAACGCCTGGTAGGTGAAATACTTGCCGAAAATGCAAATCTGTCCCAGAGTGACATTGAAAATACAATTGAAGAGGCAAAAAGATCCGGGACATTGCCCTTTAGGGCCAGGGTTGGAGAGATTCTGGTTGCAGCAGGTCTCGTCACAAAGGAGCAGGTTGAAAGGGCGCTGGAACATCAGATCGGCAATAAAAAGAAGAAACTCGGCGAGTTGCTCATTGATCATGGGTTGATCACAGAAGACCAGCTTCTGACTACACTGGCGATGAAATTCCGGCTTCAGGAGGTTGACCTTACAAACATAGTTCCGGAACAAAAAGCCATTGAATCATTGTCCCAGGATATTGTGCGGAGATTGCAGATTATTCCTGTCGCGGAAAAGGAGGATCGTTTAGTCATAGCGACATCGCAACCTACCGATTACAGTATCTATGAACACCTGCGGTTCTATACGGGTCGCAAAATAGAAATGGTCGTTTCAACATCAAAGCAGATAGCGGAAGCCATAGAAAAGTATTATCCGCAGGCAGAAGCTTTCGTCGAGGATTTTATCGCCGATTTGGTCATAGATCAAGAAGTTGAAAGCGAGGAAGAGGAAGAAGATGATTTCGGACTCAGCGAATCAGATTCACAGATCGTGAATATCGTCAATAAAATCCTGATGGATGGCTATGCTAAAGGGGCTTCCGATATTCATTTCGAGCCAGCTCTCCGCGAGCAGCCCTTTCAGGTGCGATACCGGATTGACGGTGTCTGTCAGTTAGTGCACCAAATACCCATGACTTATAAAAAAGCCATCATTTCAAGGCTGAAGATCATGGCGAATCTCGACATTACGGAACGACGGCAGCCACAGAGCGGAAAAATTCTTCTCAAGTTTAAAAACAACCGGGTCGAATATCGGGTAGAAACTACACCGACCGCCGGCAACAATGAAGATGCCGTCTTAAGGGTCTTGGCAGCTTCCAAACCGGTGCCATTAGACAAAATGGGCTTTTCTCATTCCAACGAAAAGGCGCTCCGGTCTATGCTGGCTCAGCCTTACGGCATCATTTTGTGCGTCGGACCCACGGGATCGGGAAAAACTACAACTCTCCACTCTGCTCTGGGTCATCTCAATACACCGGATCGAAAAATCTGGACCGTAGAAGATCCGGTGGAAATTACTCAGCCGGGACTCCGGCAGGTTCAGGTCCAGAACCAGATAGGCCTGACATTCGCGAAGGCGCTCCGTTCCTTCCTGCGTTTGGACCCCGATGTGATCATGATCGGCGAAATGCGTGACAAGGAAACGGCAGCAACGGCAATTGAAGCTTCTTTAACTGGGCACCTTGTTTTAAGCACCCTCCACACGAACAGCGCACCGGAAACGCTCGTTCGTCTCATCGAAATGGACATGGATCCTTATAACTTTGCCGATGCCTTGTTAGGGATACTGGCACAGCGTTTATCACGCAGATTGTGCGATAACTGCAAGAAACCCTATCATCCCAGCGAAGAAGAGTTTGCCGAACTCGTTCGTTTCTATGACCCTCATTGGTTTAGGGAACACCAGCTCGATCCTTATTCGCCAGAAACTTTGCTGATGAAAAAGGAGGGGTGTGAGAAATGCAATGGGACAGGGTATCGAGGGCGGCTTGCCCTTCATGAATTAATTGTCGGCACGGAAAAAATAAAAAAGGCAATCAAAAACAGCACCCCCGTTGAAGAGATAAAGGCGATGGCTATTGGAGAAGGCATGAGGACCCTGCTTATGGATGGTGTGCAAAAGATCATGATGGGATTGACTGATCTAAATAATGTTTTAAAGGTATGCGCCTCACAAACGGTCGATTTGCAAGGGTTTTAGGGGGAAATCAGGGAAAGGCAATGGCAATAAAATAAATTGGATCGATATCAAAAAGGCTTCACCCTGATCGAGTGCCTCGTTTCTATAGCTGTATTTATGATTGTAATCATGGGCTTGAGTTCGAGCACCGTCACGGTGATTAAGGGAAATTCCTTCAGTCAGACAAATAGCGTGGCCACCGCTCTGGCAACGGACAAGGTTGAGAGCTTGCAGAATATGGGTTATAACAGCGTTGTCTCGGGCGGGCCGGAAACCCTGCAAACCATCTATACGAGGCAATGGACCGTCACTAATAATTCACCCGTCTCGAATACAAAAACTATTGCGGTAAGCGTATCTTGGCTCAATCAGGGGTTGATGCGCAATGTAACGCTCTCAACCATCATCACAAGATAGCCTTTTATGATTAGCGCTCATTTAAAAACCTCCTTTATGTTGCGGCGTGACGAGAGGGGCATGATCCTGATTGCCGTGGTCATGTTAATGTCTGTCCTTGCTCTGTTAGGTACGGTATCAATGCTGTCAATCAGGACAGATCTCCTGCTCAGCAGTAACTATAAGCTAAGCCAAGAGGTTCTTTACGTTGCTCAAAGCGGCGCCGAGTACGGACTCAACAGACTCCGCGCCGCCCTGAATGTCTCAGGGGGCGGCACCGGCACTGTCGTACCGCCCACGATCTCCGGCTATACCTTTGAAAATACGGGTTCCTTTTTGGCCCTTTCGGGCGGCGTCGTCCAGAAAACATTAACGGGGCAGTTTGCCGGCCTGACGGCATACTGCCAGAGATACGTCATCACCTCCTCCGTTGTCAAAGACAATACCAATGCCCGGGCCACCGTGGTGTATGTAGTGGAAGATCAATCCATTCCGCTGTTTCAATTCGGGGTCTTATTCGATCATGATATGGAGATATTGCCGGGTGACAGCATGACTTTCAACGCCGCCGGCCCTATTCATTCCAATGGCGACATGTACTTGAATGCCACGATGGACATAGATTCCAGAATAACAGCCTTCGGTAATATCATACGTAATCGCAAGGATTCCTCACCGGGCGCTACCGGAACCATCAGAATAAAAGATGCCGGCGGGGCCTATCAAACCATGACGATAGAGAGCTCCACTCCCACCTGGAGAGGCGATGCGGAGGCGACATGGAACGGCAGGGTACGCACCGGGGACCATGACATCCAGCCTCTGCGTATGCCTCTCCCCGCAGGGCGTAATCCCATAGACCTGCTCGCAAAACCCGGCGGCTCAGGCTACTCCCCGTCGCTAAGCCTCTATGCCAAGTCTGGTTTGCGGGTCATCAAGAACAGCGCATATGGAGACACCTCTCGCTTTCATTACATTGATAAGAGCGGCAACACCATTGATCTTACCGCAGGAGGTCTATATCCAGATCCCGATTTCATGTCGACCACTGCTAACGTTTTGTATGACTGGCGGCAAGGCGTGTTGATGGACGTTGTGTCGATAGAAATCCCGAAGCTCAAGAACAGC
This sequence comes from Syntrophales bacterium, assembly GCA_035283845.1. GTDB lineage: Bacteria > Desulfobacterota > Syntrophia > Syntrophales > JACQWR01 > DATESZ01. The sequence continues at coordinate 14,735 of DATESZ010000011.1, forward strand.
CCCGTCGCCATGGCGAAGTTGAATGACCCGCCCGCGGGCGGCCAGGCCGGACTTCTGTATGTTTCAACTGTCGATGGTCAATATACCGACCCCGCCGTCCGTCTGACTAAAGGCGGTAGGCTCCCCCGTGTTGCCGACGGCCACCCCTTCAGCGGACTTTCCGTCGTATCCGACCGGCCCGTCTACATAGAAGGGCATTTCAATAAGGATAACCCTCAACCGGCAGGCATTTTTGCCGATGCCATAACAGTACTTTCCGAGAACTGGTCAGATGCCAATTCCGGCGGGGCGCTTAGCTCCCGAACCGCTTCCAACACCGCGGTCTATGCGTCCATCCTGGCGGGGAATAAAGACACGGCGGGGAGCAACTACAGCGGCGGCGCGGAAAATTTTATCCGTCTTTTGGAAAACTGGTCAGGCAAGACGCTCACCTATTCCGGCTCACTGGCCTGCCTTTGGGAGGGTGTTCAGCGACCCTGGGGGCAGGCATCTACAGCGAATTGGCCCGGCACGGGCACGGTTTACAATCCGCCGACCCGAAGCTGGGCATTCGGTGTCAGCTTCGCCAACTTACCGCTTATGGGAATACCGAATGTGAGAGGCGTCCAGAGGATAAGCTGGCGGCAGGCGTTCAATTGATGCGCCCTTGCGCCGATCGGTCATTTATTATGCATGAATATGATAATAGCGGCTTCACCCTTGCGGAACTGCTGGTCTCGATGATGATCGGCCTGCTTATCCTGTTTGCTGTTTATGAAACCTTCACCGTCCAAAACCGCAGTTTAAAAACGCTGGAACTCAAGGCAGCGACGGTGCAAAACGCCAGAGTTGGCCTGGATTTTATTGTTCGGGAACTCCGTATGGCCGGTTACAATCCCACAGACACCATAAACAGTTGTCAGGGAACGGATACGGCAACAAACACCCCCTGTGTCGGGATAACCTCTATCGCCGGCGATAGCATCAGCTTTACGGCCGACTTAAACGGCAACGGCGATCTTACGCCCGATAGCACGAATCCCGATGAGAATATTGCCTATAATGTTTATAGCTCCGGGGGAATAATGTACCTGGGAAGGACATCCAATGGTTCATTACAGCCAGTAGTGATGAATATTACTGGTCTTTCGTTCAATTATTACGATGGAAGCAACCAAGCCACCACAAATCTGGCCCTGATACGGAAGGTAAATGGTTCCATTACCGCCACAACGCCCCTGCCTGTGGGGAATAGGTACTACCAGACAATAACCTTCTCGTCAGACATCGTACCTAAATGCCTTGTCTATTGATTTTGCCATGTCAAGCCAATGTGATCAGTTAATTCATTTGTACTTGACCGGCTATATTGACGGTCACGGTTTTCGAGCCGGCGGGATTGCTAAGAGTGACCGTTGCCACAGGATTGGTTGCTGCCGCGTTTCTGGCGATGCCGCGGGAAGAAAATATGGGGTCATTATCGGCAACTAAGGTAACGTCGTAATAGCCTAAATTTGTCTGAATATTTTTTGTCTGGGAATTGCCGTCAGCATCATATGTATATTGGCCCGAGGCCGATCGGGGAAATATGACCCTTACATCCCTGTTCATGCTGATAGCCTGCGCCCTCGCCAGCATCAAGTCTAACATGACGACGACGGCAGTCCCATTTAATCGCCGCTTATTCATGTAAACCTTGTAATCCGAGTTTACGATTGATGCCATTATGCCCATGATCACTATAACAATCATCAATTCTATAAAGGTAAGCCCCTTATTGGAAAGGATTCCCATGCTGCATCAACCTATCGTTCCGGGAGCCTCAACATCAATCACAGCAGCTATTTCCCATAAATGAACCAATCTGATTTTTTTACGTTTTTTTCCTGAGATTGGGGCTTTGGCGGTTTTTTCAAATCTCTCATCAGAAAATCACCTTCAGTTTGCTCCATCGCAACCTTCGACGCTTTTTTAAATCTCCTGGTCATCCTGATTTTTGCCTGAACCAATCTGCTAGCCAACTCTGTTTCATTTTTTTTACTTTCCCGGACAGCATAAACAACGGCAATTCCGATGATGATAAGGAATAGGCTCGACACCTTTCTATAATGCAGCAGTCCTATGATAATGCCGATCCATCCTATGACTTGCATTGTAGATGCCTCTGCCTCCTTATAAACACTAACCCCAGCTCTCCTTACAAGATAAGGTGATTTCTTCTTGACATCCGCTTTTTGCTGTTATAGATTAATATCATATTAGTTTCAAGAAGCATATCTTTATAATCTAAATCGGGATGGATTTGAGGAAGAGGGGTGAGAAACCCCCGCTGCCCCGCAGCCGTGAAGGGAACGAAAATTCTATATGCCACTGTCACAGAGCGCTTTGTGATGGGAAGGCGGATGAGTAGGGAGCCCTTAAGCCGGAAGACCGGTCCATTCCCCATAACTCGCGGGAGGAATGCCATGAAGAAGATCGTCTTTTAACCAATCCAAATCTTTATCCAACATAATCAGACAATTTAACGGACTAAACCCTGCTGGCACGCCATATCTCCGTCAGTAAAGGTTCCCTGTTCAGAATGCCTATGGCACATAATTATGAATTCATCAGGAGGATGTTAATGAAAAGATTATCAAAATATGTCTTGCTTTTATGCCTTGTTTCTCCCTTTTCAGGATTTGCCGCAGGACCTAAAACGTTGCTGGAAGAGGTGGTGGTCACGGCAAGCCGCATCGAGGAACCGGTGAAATACGCCCCCGATGCGGTTACCGTTATCAATAGAGAGACCATAGATAAAAAGGCCAGTCAAACCGTGCTTGATGTGTTGCGGGATGTGCCGGGAATCTATGTTTCCCAGAATGGCAAGAACGGCGTCGCCGCATCCATTTACCTGCGGGGAACGTTTAATGCCCATACCCTGCTTATGATCGACGGTGTAAAGGTGAGCGATCCCATAGCGCCAGACGGCAAGATGAGTATTGCCGATATCTCTGCCGATAACATCGAAAAAATCGAGGTCATCAGGGGGGCGCAGAGCGTTCTATACGGATCCGATGCCATAGGCGGGGTTATCAACATCATTACGAGAAAGGGGGAAGGAAAACCGGAAATAACTCTTTCCGCTGAAGGCGGCTCTTTTGTGACTTTTGTGGAAAAGGCAGGGGTAAAGGGCGCCGCTAAAAAAGTACAATATACGGCTGCCCTTTCCCGGCTGGACAGCGAAGGGATATCCAGCGCAGATGAAGATATGGGAAATCCGGAAAAGGACGGAAAGCACGCCACCAACGTATCTGCCAGGGTTGATGCCGAGATAAGCGAGACCTTAAGAGGCGGTATTTCGTTACGTCACTCACGCTCGAGGACAGACCTTGACGGCTATGATTTTGTCGCCAGAAGCGTGGTTGACGCCGATGAAGAGCAGAAAACTCGTATTACAAGCTTTAATTTAGACCTTGACCACGATCTTGCCGGATGGTGGCAGCAGGTTATTAAAATCGGCGCTACGAAAACGAAGCGGGAAAATCTGGCCAACGACGCCTTTAACGGCACCTACTCAGGGACAACAAAACTGGCTTCCTGGCAGCATAATTTTTTCATCAAGGATGCCGATACCCTGACGGCGGGCTTTGATTATCAGGAAGAACGGGGAGATGTCGAGAGTCCTTGGGGAAATGTACCTGAACAGCACGCCCATACCGAAAGCTTCTTCATTCAGAACAAACTGACCCCTCTAAAAGGACTTTCCTTTACGTTGGGCGCGCGCCATGACGATCATGAAACCTTTGGCGGCAAAGATACGTATAAGACGGCGCTGGCCTATTTTTATGAGAAAACGGGGACAAAAATAAGGGGCAGTTATGGCACGGGCTTCCACGCTCCTTCGCTTTATCAGCTTTATGCTCCCGCCACACCGTGGGGACCCATCGGCAATGACAAGCTCGGTCCCGAAACAAGCAAAAGCTGGGATGTGGGAATGGAACAGTATTTTTTCCGCGACCGCCTGTCCGTGAGTGTTACCTATTTTCACATTGATCTTGATGATCTGATTGATTATGATTGGGTAAAAGGCTATGTAAACATCGCCAATGCCAGAACCAGCGGCTGGGAATCTGCCCTTTCATTTAAGCCCCTATCCTGGCTAAGCGCTAATGCCCAATATACCTATACGGACACCCTAAATAAAACAACCGGCGCCGCACTGCCCTACCGCCCCAGACACACGGGAAGTGCGGCAGTTAATGTAAACCCCATAGATAAATTGAATGTTAACCTGAATGCCCGGTATGTCGGGAAAAGGTACGACGGTATTTACGGAATAGATGTCCCCGATTATACGGTCTTTAATCTGGCCGCCGCCTACAGCCCGCTAAATCGGTTGCAGATATTTGGGAGAATTGATAATCTTACCAACAAAAAATATCAGGCCATATATCAATACGGCGAGCCGGGAATCGGTTTATTCGGCGGTGTGAAACTGACTTTTTAAGGGCTTAAGAGGCATTATGAAGGGTTATGTCCAGGTGTATACGGGCGATGGCAAGGGGAAGACGACGGCGGCCCTGGGTCTGGCCATTCGCGCCGCCGGCGCCGGTCTTAAAGTATTTATTGCCCAATTTGTGAAAGGCGCCGAATACAGTGAAATTAAGGCCTTGGGGAGGTTATCCGACCTGATTGCCCTCAAGCGGTATGGCAGGGGATGCTTTATCCGTCAGGACCCCTGCGAGGAAGACAAGCGGATGGCGTGCTCCGGTCTGGAGGAGGCGGAGGAAGCAATGCTGAGCGGCAATTATCAGGTAATTATCCTCGACGAAGTCAATATTGCCACGTATTTTTCCCTCTTTCCGGTGGAAAGACTGTTGGAGTTAATAAGGAAAAAACCGGCCGGCGTGGAGCTGGTTATGACGGGCAGGAAAGCCGATCCCCGTGTTGTGGAAATCGCCGACCTGGTAACGGAGATGTGCGAGATCAAACATTACTACAATAAGGGCGTCGCAGCGAGAGAAGGCATAGAAAGGTGATATAAAGGATTTTCAGTTTGTTTTACGTAAACGTCAAGACAGGAAGGATGACGCTTCCCAGAGATGCGGCCGTGGCTGTACTGGTTTCGTTAACCATGCACGGTATAATTCTGTTCTCCTGTTCACTTGTCCTTGGGCAGGCCCTTTCTTATGATGATTATCAGCCGGTCGTGGTGTCTCTAACTTTGCCCTTTCCGTCCGGAGAGGGCAAAATGCCTTCTCCGGCGCCGGCGGCAGCAAAAAAAGCCCTATTCATTAAAGAAGTTAAGAAGGGCGCCGCCGAGTCTGCCAATCTTATAAGAGAGGAACGGGTGGAACCGTTCTCCGCAAAAAGGGGAGAGGAAAGGGATGTCCAGCCCCAGGAAAAAGGTCATGGCCCGCAAGATGTTCTCGCTGTCGGACTGACGATTTCATCCTTGGGGCAGAAGGCGGAAGCGGGATCAACGCCGGCGCCGGGCGGCATTTTGCCTTATTCGCCGGCCAAGGGCAGATCTCCGGGAGGCGAAACATTTCCATTAGGAGCTGCGCAAGGGAATGCTCTCGGCGGTGAAATGCTCTTTCCCGCATATGCGAAGGGCGATGCATCCGCAGGCAGCGACGTCATCTTTGCCGCTCCCCGTTACGGTGAAAATTCTCTTCCCGCCTATCCCCTGCTTGCCCGCAGGCGGGGATATGCCGGGGTGGTGTTGCTTTCAGCCGAGATATTAACCGACGGGAGCGTGGGCCGCGTGGAACTGAAAAAGCCTTCCGGGTACGAGCTTCTCGACAGATCGGCCCTTTTGGCGGTAAAGGGATGGAAATTCTCACCGGGGAAAAAGATGGGCATACCTGTTACCATGTGGGTGGATGTGCCGGTGAGATTTGAACTAAACTGATTTTATTAAAAGTTTTTTAACCGTTTCCACAACACGGGTTGAGTTGACGCTGAACTTTTCATAAAGGACACTGGCAGGCGCGCTGGCCCCGAATCCCTCCATGCCGACAACGGCGCCATCCATGCCCACGTAATGTTCCCAGCCCAGTTTGATTCCCGCTTCGATGGCAACCCGGGCTTTTACATTGGCCGGCAGCACCTCCTGGCGATAGGCTAAAGGCTGCCCGTCGAACAGCTCCCAACTGGGCAAGGAAACAACCCGCGCCCTGATCCCGTCGGCTATCAGCTTGCTACCGGCTTCCAGGGCGATAACCACTTCTGAACCGGTGGCAATGAGGATCACATCGGGCACGCCCGGCCTGGCTTCCCAGAGAATGTAGCCGCCGCGCCTGAGACCCGCGGCCGATCCCATTTCCAGCCGGTTTAATACCGGCAGGTTCTGACGGGAAAATATCAGCGCCGTCGGTCCCTGTTGGTTAATAAGCGCCGTTTTCCACGCCTCCACCGTTTCGCCAGCATCGGCCGGTCTGATCACCGTAAGGTTCGGCATGGCGCGGAGACTCATGAGGTGCTCAATCGGCTGGTGGGTCGGGCCGTCCTCGCCGACACCGATACTGTCGTGCGTGAAGATAAAGACAACCCGCAAGCCCATAATTGCCGCCAGACGCATGGGAGGACGCATGTAATCGGCAAAGGTCAGGAACGTGGCGGTGTAGGGAATTACCCCCCCGTGCAGGGCCATGCCGACAGAGACAGATCCCATGGCGTGTTCCCGCACGCCAAAGTGCATATTTCGTCCGCCGTATCCCCATTCACCCCCAACCTTTCCCTGGATATTTTCCTGGAGTAGAGAGGGCGCCTGAAAATCTCCCTCGCCTTTCAACCAGGTAAACGTTGATGGGTTGAGATCCGCCGAGCCCCCCGCAAGTTCAGGAACGGCTGCCGCCAGCGCCTGCATGACGGTCTCCGAGGCTTTGCGGGTGGCAATGTCTTTGGAGCCTTCAGGAAACTGGGGCAGATTATTATCCCAACCGGGGGGCAGTTCTTTTTTCATGATCCGGTTAAATTCAGCGGCAGAATCAGAGAATTCTTTGGCATAGCCATTAAAGAGACCATTCCAGGCGTTTTCCCGGGACTGGCTGATTTTTTTTGCTTCCTGAAAAAAAGCGGTCACGTCTTCAGGAACGAAAAATGCGGGTTCCGCAGGCCAGCCCAGACAATTTTTTGCCCCGGCCAGCTCCGACGCTCCCAGGGGAGAACCGTGGGCTTCGCATGAGTCCTGTTTGCCCGGCGACCCATAACCGATACTGGTACGAACCGCAATCAACGAGGGACGGGCTGTTTCTGCCTTGGCCTGACGAATGGCCCCGTCAATTTCCTCGATGTCATTACCGTTGATCACTTTCATGACCTGCCAGCTACAGGCCTCGAAACGTCTGCCCACGTCTTCGGTAAATGATAAAGCCGTTGATCCGGCAAGCGATACCCCGTTGTCGTCATATAAAACGATAAGTTTTCCGAGACTAAGATGCCCTGCTAATGAACATGCCTCATAGGTAACCCCTTCCATCAGGTCGCCGTCACTGGCCATTACATACGTGAAATGATTGACGATATCGTAACCGGACCGGTTGTAACGGGCCGCCAGGTGCGTCTCGGCGATGGCCATGCCCACGGCATTGCTGATTCCCTGGCCAAGAGGGCCGGTTGTAACTTCCGTACCGGGAGGGTGATTACGTTCCGGGTGTCCCGGGGTTTTGCTTCCCCATTGCCGGAAGGACTTTATGTCTTCAAGAGAAAGATCGTAACCCGTAAGATGAAGCAAGGCATACAGGAGCATGGAGGCGTGCCCGGCGGAAAGGACAAAGCGGTCCCGGTCTACCCATCCGGGGTTTGTCGGATTATGCTTTAAGTGTCTCGTCCAGATTGTGTAAGCGGCGGCAGCCGCTCCCATAGGCATGCCGGGATGGCCCGATTTCGCCTTTTCTACCGCATCGGCAGCCAGGAAGCGTATGGTGTTGATGCACTTTTCGTCCAGGATGGTCATGAGAGTCTCCTCATTATAGCTTAAGATCGGCACGTATCTGAAGAATTGCAACTTCATCCGGAGAATACCCGAGATCAATGAATACGTTTCCAGAAGAATTAACAAAGGAAGTTATATTTTCAATGTTTGCCGAAATATTCGTGCCAGGCTTTGATAATTTCACTTTTATGCTCCACGACAATTTTTTGAATATCGTTCAACACCGTGCAACCACACCAATAGTTTATCGTTCTGGCTCATCGCCATCAATTTTCAATGATTCTATGTTGTTAATAAATTCTCCTGGTTCGAATACCGGAAGTTTTGATTCTTTAAAATCTGATAAATTTCTTGTCACTATATATTTAGCTCCGGCATGACAAGCTGCTTCATGGAGGACGGCATCTTCGAAATCTTCAAATTTCGAGGCTACAGCATTTTCAAGCACCACACGATTTACAGGAGCTATGACGAAAAGGGAGAGGAGGGATCGGATATGGCCGGAAGCAGCTTGAGTGCCAAGTGCTTTGGTGGCGAGATAATGAATGGTGGTAACAGTCGTGGCGCAGATATACCCTATAATTTCAGAATTTTCTACTTTGGATAACAAGAAAGATGCATCGTCAGAAAAGGGCTTTCTGTCCAAAAGAACATCCAGAATGATATTGGTGTCAAATAAGGTTTTCATAAATATTTTTCTTCTAAATATTTTCCATATTCTTTCTTATCCACCGGCTTTCCCTTAAGGGCTCCCTTGAGAGTTCTCACAGTTGGCGTGAGTGGATATTCCCTTTTTAATTTTTCATTTTTTATAATTTCAAATAAATCTGCGACGATGCGCGAAACGGATTTACCTGTTTTTGCGGAGTGTTCTTTTGCTGATTCAATTAAGTTATCATCCATCCGCAGTGTCAATTTAGTATTCATAGTTACCTCCTGAAACATTGACGTATTGGATATAAATATATATACGCCATCGGTTTAGAAGTGTCAACCCCTGTTTAGACGTGCTTTTGGAACACGCCTACCACATCGGGGGCAATCTCCTGAAGGGCATCGCCCATCTTGGCAAGAGCGTCTGCGTCCTTCCCCCATAAGTCTGGCGCATCCAGGTTGAATTTCCTCTTCTCCCAAATCTTCCGCGCGTTTGGCTCGTCAGGCATCTGTAAGCTCCGTTCGTTTGGCGAACGCCCCGGATGAGGAGCGCGCCTTAGCGTGTCTGCTCAATCCGGTTGATGGGCCAGATGGTCGCATTGCAACATACTTATTTAAGGCGCGCGCTCCTCGTCCGGGGCGA
>DATESZ010000012.1:0-4429 GCA_035283845.1 Syntrophales bacterium
GGAGGGAGGCGTATCAGGAGGCAAGCCCAGGGCCCAGGCAATTTTTCTCCAGCTACCCAGAGAACCGATAAAGAATTTTTTACAAAGGGTATCCCGGTAATCCTTAATGTTGGTAAAAAGCAATGCGGGTCCGTCCTCGTCCAAAACCTTCCGTTCAATATCAGCGATCTCATCATTCCAGTCCACCTCACAGGAAATCTCTTTTAAATCCCCTTCCTTCCTCAACTGATCGATCCAGTCTCTTAAATCTTTGTCCATTTTTTTCTCCTTTCTTTAATCATTAGTGATACCGTTGCGACCCTCACCAGCCTAGCCTAAGGGAGGGATTTTCTCAAAAAATGCACATTGACACAAGTATTAGCCAAAGGCAAGAGCGGAATCGCGGAAATTTCACAAAACTTGTCAAGGAAGAGGATATATGTTAGCATAAAAAACAAGGCCTTATGCCGGCAATGCCTGGCGATGGTTCCTGTTTTGAAAACTTCTAATAAACTCTCTCTACGGCGCGGTATAAAGGAGCATGACTATGAAGATTATCCTTGCGGGCTACAATCTTGATTATGGGGCCATCAGTGCTTTTAAGGCCGAACAACAAGATATGGATTGCCTGACACCGGAGACCATTGCCGCCGCCTATGCCAGGATCAGCAGAGATCCCCGGCCGGTGAATGAATTGAGGGAAATAGCCATGACGGAAGTGGAAAGGTCCCGGCAATCAAACAGAAATATCATTTTCGCCATGGGACACAGTTCGATCGCCGAACATGCCGTATTCAATATCGATGTCCTGGGAGTTTCCCGCCTGCTGGTGGAGGATATTGAAAGGTCCCGCCTTGCATCCTTTACGGAAAAATCCCAGCGGTATGTCCTGTTAGAGGATGATTTTGTCGTTCCCCGGGAAATCGCGGATGCAGGTTGCAAATCTGATTTCGTTTCCACCATCGGGGAGCAGAACTTATTTTACCATAAGCTCTATGAATGTTTGCGGTCCTATGTTTTTGAAAAACATAGGGATCTGGCCGCAGATCGGACGAATCGCTCTCTCCTGGAAGGCTGGGCCAAGGAAGATGCCCGCTACGTTATTTCCTTGGCCACGGAGACTCAACTGGGGATGACCCTGAATGCGCGCAGCATGGAGCTCATGATCCGCCGCCTGGCAGCTTCTCCGTTATCTGAGGGGCGCGAGTTCAGCCGCCGGCTCTATGAGGTTGCCGGCCAAATTGCCCCTTCCTTAGTTCGTTATATAGAACCTACCGACTATGACAAATTGACGGGAAGAGATTTAAGGGAGCAGGCGCAAAGAGTCGGAGCAAAAGAAAACAACAACGTCGGAAAAGGGGAACTTATCCAGCCTCAGGCAGATGAAGACGTGGTTCTTGTCCATGCCACACCGGATGCCGACGATAAAATCGTGGCCGCGCTTCTCTACTCTTCTTCCGATATTTCCCTGCGGCAATGTCTTGAGATAGCAGCAAGTATGACTCTAAAGGAAAAGGAGGCGGTCGTGAAAACAGCTTGCCGCCGTATGCGCTCCTACGATGCCGTATTGAGAGAATTTGAAAACGTTGATTTGCATTTTGAATTGACGGTCAGCGCCACCTGTTTTGCCCAGTTGAAGAGGCATCGAATGGCCACAATAACCTGTCAGGACTACAATCCCGCCCTCGGTGCAACCGTTCCCGCCGCCGTCAGCGAAGCAGGGATGGAGCGGGATTTCCGCGATATTGTCTCCCGGACCGGGGAGGCCTACGGCAGGATAAAAAAAGCCGCGCCTGAGGCTGCCGATTATGTCCTCACCAATGCCCACCGCCGCCGGGTTTCCATGAAGGTCAACGCGCGGGAGCTGTACCACATTGCCCGTCTCCGCTGCGATCAGTATGCCCAGTGGGACATCCGCCGGACGGCAAAGAAGATGACAGAGGCAGGCAGGAAGGTCATGCCGCTCACCCTGATGCTTGCCTCCGGTAAAGACGACTTCAACCGACTTTATGATCAAGTCTTCAATCCTGCTTAACAAATGAGTGCCCTTAAGATGGCGCCGAAATTACCTTCCCACATACCCAACGTTTTGGAAGCCCCCCTGTTTTCAAATATTATCAAAGGATCATTCATCAAAAGACCCAACAGGTTTGTAGTTCACTGTGCCACGCAAGACGGACTGATAGAAGCCTACCTGCCCAACCCGGGAAGATTGTGGGAACTCCTGCTGCCCGGGCGTATTCTTTACCTGGTGAAAAAGGAGCAGGGGGCTTCGTCTAACCTGAGGCACATGGTGGTGGCCGTAGAAAGGGATGAAAGGCCGGTGCTTCTCCATACCCATCTGGCCAATGCCGTGGCTGCCCGGTTGATAGAGGCGAAAAAGATACCCGGAATGGAAGACGCAACCATCAGCAGGGCGGAAATAACCGTCGGTCGCAGCCGCTTCGATTTCCTTTTGCAAAAGGGAGGCAAGCCTTTTTTCCTGGAGGTCAAGTCCTGCACCCTCTTCGGCAGAAGCATTGCCATGTTTCCCGACGCCGTAACTCTGCGGGGGAAAAGACACATAGAGGAACTTGTCGCCCTTTCCCGGCAGGGGACCCCCTGTGGCATCATCTTTCTTGTTCATTGGCCGCAAGCGGAGTACTTTTTGCCCGATTACCACACCGATCTGGAATTTGCCCTTGCCTTCAAAGAACTGAAAGGCAGGGTGTTTGTCAAAGCCATGTCCCTGGAATGGCGGCCCGACCTTCGTCTGTCGGAAAATATCCGGGAAATGTCCATACCCTGGGAAATCATTGCAGAGGAAGCAAGAGACGGCGGCGACTACCTGCTCCTGTTGCATCTTGCCGCAGACATGAGTTTGGAGGTGGGGAGTTTAGGAACCGTTGACTTTCCCCAAGGTTACTACCTTTACGTGGGCACGGCAAAACGAGCCCTTACGAAACGCCTGGCCAGGCATTTGCGGAAAAATAAGACCATAAACTGGCATATGGATTACCTCAGACCCTATGCCGACCGCTGCACAGCCATACCCATCCGGTCCCGCAAACCACTGGAGCATGCCCTGGCCAAAGCACTGCTGGACATGTCCGACTGGTCCATTCCCGCTTTCGGTTCATCGGATTGCCGCTGTCCTACTCACCTCTTCGGTATGAAGAAAAATCCTCTTCATGTACAGGCTTTCATAGATCTTCTTCAGTACTTCCGCATCGACCGCCTGGAAGAGGATTTCCGTTTATGGTGAGCAACCGCAGTATCCACCGAGATCATAAGGTCCAGTTCGGCAGTAGCCGCTGCCGTCTCGTCAAAATCAATCAACTCATCGCTCACCATTACGCAATGCGCCAGTTGCTTGAGCTGAAGCACTTCCTTGTTCTCAAGGGGTTTCTGCAGGATGACCCAGCGGATCTGATCGATTTCCAGCAGCCCCCGCAGTAATTCAAATGGAATAGACCGGTTGCGGTCATTTTTGTGTTGCGGGTTGCCTCGCCATGCGATACCGACCAGCAGTTTATCATCCTTTTCCAGACGCTTTCGCCATTTGGACTGCTTCTCCGGGTCGGGCGTCAGATAGGGAACGTCGCTGGGAATATCGGATTCCGAAAAAGTCCTAAATGCCAACGCCAGGCTCATTAACGGGCAATGATAGTCAAATTCGACAGGAAGCCCCCGCTCTGCAAGCACTTTTACGGATTTGAAGCTACGTTGCACGAGCTCGGTAAGCGTGGAAGGCAGGCGTACGAATACCTCAGCCGCCAGATTCGCTACACGCGGCGTATAGCGCAGAAACTGAATTGAATCTCCTACTCCCTGTTCGCCCCAGAGCTGGACGCATTTGCCCTGGATTGATGTTTCGCCCAGCCACAAAGGCCGGCCAAAATCCGGCATTCCGGGGGATTCTTTTCTTCTCCAGCGCCATTCATATTTCTCCCACCCTTCCTCAAAGCACCCTAAAAGAAGCAGTAACAGGCTCTTGTTGTATTTCGCATCAGCGTAATCCGGTTTGATCTCCAGTGCACGGCGGTAACTGGCTTCTGCCTCCACCAGTCGCCCCAGATCCCTGAGGGTGTTGCCCAGATTGTTGTGCGCATCGGCGTAATCCGGTTTGATCTCTATCGCACGGCGGTAACTGGCGAAAGCATCCTTCAGCAGGGCGCGCTGTATTTTTCCAGTGTCGGTTCTGGGAATGCTATCCACCCTCATGAAGCGGATTTTTCCACACTGGTTACCGAAACACCTGCCGATCTCCTCGACGAGTCCCATGTCGAGTACCTCGTCGGTAGAAATGGCGACACACAAGCCTTCAATACCATCTGGCGTCAGCGTCGTGCAGATGCCGACATCCTTCACCTTCACATTTTTCGAAATCAGTTCTTCCAGAGCATGCGGCGCGACCTTAATGCCCCCGATGTTAAGCAAATCATCCACACGACCGATGATCTGCAAGACA
>DATESZ010000013.1:0-12445 GCA_035283845.1 Syntrophales bacterium
GTCGGCTCTTCTTCAATAGATGAATCATAAAGGAGCTTTTTTAGATCTTCAACACTCAGCCACTCATCGTTCTGATTGCTGGTGTAAGCAAAGCCGTCAGGCAGTTGTTGACCGGTTTTATAGTTTCGCCTTTCTTCCCACCACGTATAATTCGGCAGAACTATATACATGCCGTTGTAAGAAATCGTATTTCTTCCTTCTTCGTCCGTGATCAGGCTTTCGTGAAGTTTTTCTCCCGGTCGTATCCCGATTATCTCAATCTCGCACTCGGGGGCAACCGCCCTTGCCAAGTCAATGACCTTCATGCTTGGGATTTTGGGAACAAATATTTCCCCACCCTGGGCATGCCGGAGTGCCATGACTACGAGTTCAACGGCCTGATCAAGGGTTATCCAGAATCTTGTCATCCTGCTGTCTGTAATGGTAACCTTGCCTGTCTTTTTCTGCTCCTTAAAAAGCGGTATGACACTCCCCCGGCTGCCGATAACGTTGCCATATCGCACACAACTGAAGCGGGTCCCCCGCGAGCCGGAATAGGCATTTCCCTGAATAAATATCTTTTCGGCGCAGAGCTTTGTTGCGCCATAGAGATTTGAAGGATTGACTGCCTTGTCAGTGCTCAGGGCGACTACTTTTTTTACGCCTACGTCAATGGCCGCATCGATGATGTTTTCCGCGCCGTGAATGTTGGTTTTGACTGCTTCAAAGGGGTTGTATTCACAGGAGGGAACTTGCTTGAGGGCCGCGGCGTGGACAACGATATCCACCCCTTCCATGGCCCTTTTCAGCCGATCGGCATCTCTGACATCGCCGATAAAATATCGGATAACTTCTTCTCCGAACACCTGACGCATTTCATGCTGTTTTAACTCATCGCGACTGTAAACCCGGATGGTTTTCGGATGATATTTTTCTATCATGGTCTTGCAGAAATGCTTCCCGAAAGATCCCGTGCCCCCCGTCAACAGGACAGTCTGCTTTCCCCAGTTGATTTTTTCTACATCCTCATTTCCGCTTTTTAGTATCGTCTTAGCCTCGGAAATAGTCCTGTTTTTGAGATGAAGGAGTTTCTTAATTTGACTCAATTGATCGAGATCGCTTTGCGAGTATCTCCTCTGACCGCCAGGCGTTCGTTTCGGCATTATGATTTCTGAGAATTCCGTCTCCCAATATCTGATGGTGGAATCGGGCACCTCTAATTTTTTACTCACGTCCTGAATCTTATATTCCATTATCCATACTCCTTTTCTTGTTTGCCTTTTTTCCGTCCTTTTACTTCCTTTCGGTTGCAGGAGAGAAAAACTTGAATTCAACTTTCAGGTTAACTTTACGTTAAGCAAGAGACGTGCCATTGGTTTAATTGTTAATCTTATGTAAATTCAAGCAGTTGAATATTGCATATGTTGGGTTTGGCAAACGGGATGGGCAAATATTTCCTGGTGGGAATAGAGACATAATTTGACTTTAAGAAGTCGTAAAAAAGTTCCTCAAGTTTTACGGTTTATTGCCGATTAACATATAGGTTAATGGAAATTCTATCGGCAAGGGGCTTACTATGACAATATTACCTTACCATATAGATAACGTGATCAGCGCCTACAATAAACAGAGCAGGATGAAAATAAAGCAGCCTTCACCTCAGGAAACGCCGGCCGGCGAGAAGGATGTAGTCATGCTATCTCAAAAGGGGATTGACAAGGCGGAAGCCTACAAAAAAATATCCTCTAATCTCGTCGACGCCATCCTGAAAAATAAGGAGTAGCCTTACTATGGGGGGATAACAATTTCCCCCTTTGGCAAAGAGGAATTAAGGGGGATTTTGTGAATTGTCGGAGTAGTATTAAGTGACCTTTGGGATGGACCGCAAGTGATTAGCGCAGATAAAAATAATAGTAGGAAAAAGATTTTGGTGGTGGATGACTATGTGCCGGCGCGGAATCTGATTGTAGAAGCCCTTAGCCAACTGGGGCAATATGAAATCAGCGAAGCGGAAAACGGCGTTGAAGCGTTGAAGCAGTTTCGCACGGAACGCTATGACATGGTGATAAGCGATGTAATGATGCCCGGGATGGGCGGTGTGGAATTGCTGGATGCCATAAAGAAGGCTGATTCGCCCGCCACGGTGATCATGATTACAGCGTATCCGGCGGTAGAACTGGCCGTTTCCACCATGAAGCAAGGCGCCGTCGATTTCTTAAAGAAGCCTTTCAATATAGACGATCTGCTTTTCAAGGTAAATCTTTATCTTAACGAGGACGCCGCATTAATAGAGGATACGGCCAATGTGAAAGACAATTATTTTAAGGCCAAGAGGGAAGAGCTGCTACGGCAAAGTTATATTTACGACGCTATTGAAAAAATGGGCGTAAGCGACGAGACGTTATTCCAGAAGATCGTTGAGCTGGCTTTAAGGATAGCAGGGGGGGATAGTTGCGCCCTTTTTCTGTATGACAAAGAGATCAATGAATTTTACCATAAGGTGGCCAGCAGCGGCAACGGCTTTGACTGGCGAAATGCCATGCCGGCGATGAAAAGCCTGTTTAGCGAGGTCGTTGATAAAAAGGACGCCGTGATGGTAAACTCAGATAGCGATCCGCTGATTTCACCATCCCTGATTTGTGCGCCTTTAATGATCAGGGACAACGTAATGGGCGTGCTATGCATAAGAAAAAAGAAAAACGGCGAGACGTTTACCAATAAAGATCTCCATTATGTTTTGAGTCTCGTTAATAGGGCGTCTTTGAACGTTGAAAACAAGGTCCTCTATGAAAGCATATACGGCAGCCTTATGGAAACATTCAAGTCACTGGTTGCGTCGATCCAGTTCCGTGACCACTATACGGAGGAGCATAGCGGCCGGGCTGCCGAGATGGCGGTAAAAATTGCCCGGGCATTTGGCTGTTCGCCGAATGAGGTCGAATCTCTGAGGATTGCCTCCATGCTTCACGATATCGGCAAGATATCCACTCCCGACAGCATCTTGCTTAAGTGCGGCAAGCTGTCGCCCGATGAATATCAGATCGTAAAAAATCATGCCAGTATCGGGGCAGATATCTTGAGTTCCGTGGTCCTGCTGGACAAGGAAAGGGATATTATCCGTCACCACCATGAAAGATGGGACGGCCTGGGCTATCCAAACGGACTTGCCGGGGAAAGAATACCGCTGATGGCAAGGATTATGGCCGTCGCGGATTCTTTTGACGCCATGACAAGCGATCGTCCCTATCGAAAAGGGATAAGCTTGGACCATACCACAACGGAATTGAAAAAAAACAGTAATACCCAGTTTGATAGGAAGATTGTGGATGTTTTTTTGAACATCCTATAAGGCTGCATCAAAATTCGCTTCCCTCCCACTTTTTTGCTTATCGTCAATTTTAAAGATTATGGCACATAACTTGGATAGGTGTTTCCATTAATTTTATATGAAAATACCCCCCTCCCTGTATCCCTCCCCCTCGACGGGGGAGGGAGGGGTGGGGGTGATTTTCATCCTTCGTTGTGCCCGACCCGGGCATGGGGGGTCTTTGGAGATCACTTATGACAATATCCGTAAAGCACGATCCGGCTTACTTTGCAAACTGTCCCCTGTCCGGAGTTTCTGCGTCGGTGGGCGCCGGTTCCTATCGCGCTGGCGGCATGCAAGGCGGCGCCTTTGCGTCTTTACTGACGGACGTCTTAGCGGCGGCAGGGAAGAGTGACGGTTTCCAACCCGATGCACCGCCTATAAGTAAAGAGGAGATTCAACAGCTCATTACGCGATTGCAGGAGCGGCTTAACGGCCACTTATTCCGCATGGTTGCCGATGATCAGAACGGCGACGATCTTCCTGTTTCGCATATATTAGAAATCCCTGCATCGGCGCGAAGTTTTCCTTCAGAAGCGCCAGCGTCAAAAAATACTCATATTTTCCAAAAAAATGACGTTGTTTCACCTGCGGCCGATCTGGAAGGCATCATCAAAGATGCCTCAAAGACCTTTGGCGTCGACGATGATCTCATACGCTCCATTATCAAGGCGGAGAGCAATTACAATATACGCAGCACGTCTCCGAAAGGAGCTATGGGTCTTATGCAGCTTATGCCGGCTACCGCCCGTGAACTGGGTGTAAAAAACCCTTACGATCCTGAGGAAAACATCATGAGTGGAACACGCTATTTTAAGGGTCTATTGGATCGTTACCGGGGCGATAGGAACCTTGCGCTGGCCGCCTACAACTGGGGGATGGGCAATGTGGAAAAGAATCCTGAAAAGATGCCTCGGGAAACGAGTGATTACATTTCCCGCGTTTCCAGGTATTATCGTGAGGCAAAGGGTTGAGAGGGATAAGGGGGTAAGCCCCTTTTCCCTCCTTGCTTTTCTATGGCAAATTGTATTAGAAAAAAACAGTTAACAATAACCACCATGCCCGACGCGAGCGCAACGTAAGGATGAAAACCACCCCCACCCCTCCCTCCCCCGTCGAGGGGGAGGGATACAGGGGGGGATTTTCATATAAACCTGTATTGTTTGTCCGTGATGCCGACAATCGGAACCCCTCATGCCCGAGCAAGTTTACCGGATAGCAGTTGCCATCCCCAAGTATGGTCTCGTAGGCGGCGCGGAGCAATTTGTCGCCGAACTTACGGAAAGGATTGCCCTTAACCGCCGTTATGACGTCCATGTCTTTGCCAACAAATGGGTCGCTCATTCGGATCGCATAACCTTCCATAAAGTTCCCTTTATCACCTTCCCCAAGTTCCTGACGACCATAAGCTTCGCCTGGTTTGCCGGACGCCTGATCTCTAAGATGAATTTTGATCTTGTTCATGCCCATGACCGCCTTTTTGATGCGGACATCTTTACCATGCACGGCATCCCCCACCGCGTCTGGGTGCGTGAAGTAAGGGGGAAAAGGATGAGCCTCAATGATTACGCCACGGACTGGGTGGAAAGAACGCTGGTAGCCAATAAGAAATGCCGGTATTTTCTTGCAGTATCCGGCCTGGCAAAGGAAAAATTTCTCCAGGCTTACGGAGGAACGGAACCCCGGATGGTTCAGCTTGTTCCTCCCGGCGTGGATGCAGAAAGATTTCAGAAATTAGACCGCGAGTCCTGCCGGCGCGAAATCAGGGAAGCCTTCAGGATGGACGCCGATGACACGGTGATCCTGTTTGTTTCAATGAACTTTGACATCAAGGGATTAGACAGATTGATAAGGGCTTTAGCCGTCCTGAAATCCTGTCTCCCTAATGAAATAAATACGCTGCATGGCAAAAAAAAGGGCAGCGAAAAGTTCAGACTGCTGGTCGTGGGAAAAGGAAACATCGGGAGGTATAGAGGTCTTGCCGAAAGGCTGGGTATCGCGGATCGAATAGTCTTTGCCGGCATCATGGAGAAAACGAAACTGGAGATGGCGTACCTGGCGAGCGACATGTTCTCAATCCTTTCCCGGTTCGACACTTTCGGCATGGTGGTGTTGGAGGCTATGGCCGCATCGTTGCCCGTCATTGTCAGTAGCAACGTGGGGGCAAGGGACATGGTGCTTGGCGGGGTGAACGGCTTCATTATAAATGAGGAAGACAATCCGGCAGAAATCGGCGGGAAGATAGCCCTCCTTTTTGACCGCGAGAGGCGGTTGTCTATGGGAAAAGAGGCCTATGCCACGGCGCTTGCCTGCACATGGGAAAAAACCGCAAAAATAACAGAAGATATTTACGAAACTGCTATGCGATAGGCAAAGGCCTGAAAAAACCCCTTAATCATAGGGTACTTATATCTGAACCTATTGTTAAGGATTGCCTATTTCCGCTTAACGCTTTTTTCCGTCACCGCCATATTGTCCCGGTGGATTATTTCGTCGTAGTCCTTGTATCCCAGCACATGTTCCACTTCAGAGGTTTTCAGTCCCTTGATCCTGGCGATGTCTGCGGCGCTGTAATTGACCAGCCCCACGCCTACCGTTTTCCCCTTGCCGTCAACGCAGCATACCGCATCCCCGGCTGCAAAATTTCCCTCGGCGCCGATGACGCCGGAGGGGAGGAGACTTTTGCCCTTTTCCACGATCGCTTTTTTTGCCCCCTCGTCGAGTAACAGCCGTCCCTGCGGCTGCAGGGTAAAGGCAATCCAGTATTTTCTGCTGTTCATGTGTTCGCCCATGGGCAGGAAAATGGTTCCCTTTTCTTTGCCGGCAAAAATGGCTTTCAGGATGCCCCTTTCTTTTCCCGGGGCAATGACGTAAGGGATGCCGCAAGCCGTTACTTTTTTGGCGGCCATGACCTTGCTTTTCATACCGCCTAAGCCCACGGCGGTCGTGTCATCTGTGGCCGCTCCTTCGATTTCTTCAGTAAATTCCCTGACCAGGGGGATCAGTCTTGCCTCTTTCGATGTGGCCGGGTTCCTGTCGTAAAGACCATCCGTGCTGGTCAGATTGATGACTAAGTGGGTTTCGATGAGATTGGCCATCATGGCGGCTAAATGGTCGTTATCGCCAAATTTTATCTCCTCCACGGCAACCGTATCGTTTTCATTTATGACCGGAATTACGCCCCATTCCACTAGCATGGAAAGGGTGTTGCGAATGTTCAAGAATCTCTTTCTGTCTGTCAGGTCGCTCATGGTAAGCAAAATTTGGGCTACGTAGATGCCGTGCGCTCCGAAGGCGTTGGCGTAGACGCGCATAAGCCTCCCCTGCCCGATGGCGGCGGCCGCCTGCTTCTGAGGAATGCTTTTCAGAGGACCGGCGATTCCCATACGATGCTTGCCGGAGGCTATGGCGCCGGAGGTTACGATTATAATCTGATAGCCCTCTTTTTTAAGCCCGGCGATCTCATCCACCAACTGCTGGATGATGGCAATGTCCAGCCCGTCGTCGCCGGCAAGCACGGCGCTGCCTATCTTGATCAGTACCTTTTTGACAGGGAGCATTATTTCTTTTCTTACGTTTTTCATACTTGTTTTATATGAAATTGCCCCCTCCCTGTTATCCCTCCCCCTCGACGGGGGAGGGAGGGGTGAGGGTGATTTTCATCCTTTCTTGTGACCGACCCGGGCATGGGGGTTATACTGCCTTTTCCCTCGACAGCGCTTCAATGAGTTTCTTCAATATAGCTTCCGTTCCCTCACCCGTCGCCGCCGAAAAGGGATATACTTTTATACCTTTTTTCTCCATGATGGCCATATCTTTTTTTAACCTCTCCCTGGTTATGGGAAGGTCTATTTTATTAATGGCCGCGATCTGGGGCTTTTCCCGCAGTTCTTTTGAAAATTTGGCCAGTTCCCCGTTGATGACAGTAAATTTCTGCCAGGCGCCGGCAGAGGATTCTTCAGAAATATCGATGATGTGAAGCAATACTTTCGTCCGTTCAATATGACGGAGAAATTTAATGCCTCTCCCTAATCCCCGATGGGCGCCTTCGATAAGCCCCGGTATGTCGGCAATGACGAATGATTCAAGGTTGCCGTATTTTACCACGCCGAGATTGGGTGTCAGGGTGGTGAAGGGGTAGTCGGCTATTTTCGGTCTTGCGGCGGATACCCTGGCGATAAAGGTCGATTTCCCCACGTTGGGAAATCCGATGATGCCCACGTCGGCAAGCAACTTCAATTCCAGCTTTATCCAGCGCTCCTCGCCTGGCGTTCCGTCCTGGGCATAGCGGGGCGCCTGCTTGGTGGACGTGGCGAACCAGGCGTTTCCTTTGCCGCCGATGCCACTTCGGGCAGCGATGAAACTTTGCCCTTCCTCAGTCAGATCGGCGAGAACCTCATCCGTGTCGGCATCTTTTACTACCGTGCCGATGGGAACAATAAGGGTGATATCCTCCGCGTCTTTCCCCGACCGGTTGTTGCCTTCGCCTTGGCCGCCGCGCTTTGCCGTGTGATGCTGGCGGTATTTCAGATCAAGCAGGGTGGTATGGCTGCGCGAGGTCTTGATGACAATGTCTCCCCCTTTGCCGCCGTGGCCTCCGTCCGGACCTCCACGGGGTATAAATTTTTCCCGCCGGAAGCTGACGCATCCCTGTCCCCCATCGCCCGCCTTGACGAGAATTTTCGCCTCATCGATGAATTTCATGCTTCGTTATTCTGTTCATTCCGGTAACACCAACCCTGACCCTCCCCCGTCAGAGGGGGAGGAAATATTATTTACCCACTCAGTTTGAGAAGGAGCCGTAAAAAACAAAAGGCACTTTGAAAAAAGTGCCTTTTATCTGCCAAATCGGGACAATGCCCATATAGCCGCCTTTTCAAGCTTCTGCTGCGGCATAAACGCTGACTTTTTTCCGTTTTTTGTCAAATCTTTCAAACTTTACGACACCATCGATCTTGGCAAAGATGGTGAAATCTCTCCCCAGGCCGACGTTGATGCCTGGATGCACCTTTGTTCCCAGTTGACGGATAATAATAGAGCCGGCGCTTATCTTCTGCCCGGCGAAAACCTTTACGCCTCGCCTCTGAGCCCTGCTGTCCCGTCCATTTCGGGAACTTCCCTGTCCCTTCTTGTGTGCCATGTTTCCCTCCGCTTAAATGGAAATCGCCTTTATTTTCATATTCGTCAGTTGCTGGCGATGCCCTGTTTTTTTATGGTAGCCTTTCCTTCTCTTCATCTTGAAGACGTCTATTTTCCGACCCTTCGTCTGCGCCAGTATCTCGCCGGTAACTTTTGCGCCTTCCAGCAGGGGGGTGCCCACGCGCACGTCGCCCTCACGGGCAACCATCAGCACTTCGCTGAAAACGACCTCGTCGCCCTTTTCCCCCGCGACCTTTTCAATATTCAGGATTTCTCCTTCCGTGACCCTGTGTTGTTTTCCGCCTGTTTTTATAACTGCATACATAAAATACATCCTTCAAAAGAGTAATTGCGCGGCACTCTACCCAAAAATAGCGGCATTTGTCAACATAATTTATGTGGGCACTTAATTAGCAGCCTCATTATTTTCTTGCACGTGACATGACACGTGTCATATAATGCCCTCCGCGTATCAAATTCTTCTTAAATTTAATTATCCCCGGAAAGCTCAAGACATCTGAAGACAAAGGAAAGAATTATGGCGATGGGCAATCAGGACATTCCCGCTTTGGTGAAGGAAGTTCGCAGACAACTGGGACTTAGCCAGGAAGAGCTTGCACATCAATTAGGGGTGAGCTTTGCCACCATCAACCGCTGGGAAAACGGCAAGACAACCCCTTTCAATCTGGCGCGGGCGCAATTGAACGCATTTTGCGAAACAATGACTAAAGAAGGTAAACTGAAACTTTGAACCTCACCGACTACCAGGCAAAATATATAGCCCACGAGCTGACTCACTGCGCCTCTCTTTTTGATACGATGGACAATGGCTTGAGCACGAAAAAATCAGGAGTGTGGCCGAATGTTTGATGCCCACAAAATAAACATGATTATTCAGGAAGGCGAAGGGCTTGCCGTCGAATTCAAGGAGCACTTCAGTCCTCGTATTGTTGAAGACATGGTGGCCTTCGCGAATACGAAAGGGGGCATCATTATCCTTGGCGTGAGGGATAACAAAACTGTCATTGGTGAAGAACTTACAAATGACTTGAAGGCCCGCATCAATTCCCTGGGACGGAATTGCAACCCACAGATACAGGCAAAGGTCAGGCAGGTGCAAAACCTCGTCGTCATAGAAGTGCCGCAGGGTGAAGAAAAACCTTATGGTTGCAGCGCCGGCTATTTCAGGAGACTCGACGGGACCACGCAGAAGATGACCAACCATGAGCTGCGGATCATGTTCCGGGAACATGAGGTTATCTCGTTTGAGGAAAAGATCAATAAAGAGGTCACATGGCAGGATATATCGAGGGATAAAATCAAGAATTTTCTTAAAGAAGCGGATATCGGAATCAAGAAAATCGTCGCTCGAGATATCCTCACGAGCCTTAACGTCGCCCTCAATGACAAAATCACCAACGCCGGTGTGCTCTTTTTTGCTGAAAACCTCCGCAGGTTCATCCTTCATGCACAAATGACTCTTATCGCCTTCAAAGGGAAAGACCGAATCCACATTTTCGACCGACAGGACATCCAGGACGATTTGTTAACCCAGTTCAACGGCGCCATCTTCTTCCTGAAAAAACACCTCAATCGCCGCAGTGAAATCAAAGGGGTAAACCGTGAGGACATCTATGAAATCCCTCTTGAAGCCCTCCGTGAGGCCGTCGCCAATGCCATCATTCATCGGGACTACGGAATGCGCGCACCAGTCTGATGGTTGAGGTTTATGAAGACCTGGTGGAGATTATCAACCCCGGGGGCCTGCCGAAGGGACTGGAGAAAAAGGATTTCGGGAAAATATCCGTCTGACGAAATGAGCGGATAGCCGACCTCTTCTTCAGGATGGATAAGGTGGAACTCGCCGGCACAGGCATTAGAAGGATGAAATCTGCCATGGCGTCCGCGGGACTTCCGCCCCCCAGGATCAGCCAGACCACATTTTTTACCATCACATTCAAGCGTCCTGATTTGAAAGACAAAGAAGGCGCCCAAAAGAAACGGTTAGGTGAAAAACTCACTCATGATTCGGAGAAAAGTTCGGAGAAAATATTCAATACAATTAAAAACAATCCGAAAATTTCAGCAAGGGAACTGAGTATTATTATGGAGATTTCCCCAAGAGCGGTTGAAAAGCACCTGGCGCAACTTAAGAAAGCAGGCATTTTGAAGCGTCTTGGTCCTGCCAAAGGCGGGCATTGGGACGTTGTGGATGGCTAAAAGCCAGCGGGAGGAATTGATTACACGGATTGAGGGCAAGCTACGGCAAAAGGAGATGGTCCAGCCGCTCTTTTTGGTTCGCTGGGCCCTGAGGTCGTAGAGTGCACTACATATAATCCTTATGAAGTAGAAACCATTTGTATTTATCGAGACTTGGAACGTATTTCCGGTTTCGAGTGAAGTAAAGCTGATGGCGCCAAAAGGGTAAAATGTGAGGTCGCATAGGGGAAAACGATGAAATATCGAATTTATATTGACGAAGTTGGGAATCCTGACCTGGACAGCTCAGAAAATCCAAATCATCAATTTCTAAGTCTCAAGGGCGTGATCATCGAGCTTGGATATACCGCCTCCACGGTGCATCCGCAAATGGAGGAAATCAAACATCGATATTTTCAAGCACACCCTGATGAACCAATTATTTTCCACCGCAAGGAAATGTTCAACAATCGACATCCCTTTGAAAGTTTAGCCGATCCTGCCATCAGGAAGGCTTTTGACAAGGACCTCCTTCACCTTATGAAAGATTGGCAATACAAGGTGATCTCTGTCTGTCTTGACAAGAAAAAACACAAGGAAACTTACTCTGTGTGGCGTTTTGATCCCTACCACTACTGCCTGGCGGTCCTGCTGGAGCGATTCGTATTCTTCCTGAAACGAAATGATGCCTGTGGCGATGCTATGGCGGAATCACGTGGCGGCAAGGAGGATAGACGGTTGAAAGACTCCTTCGAGGGGCTTTGGGAAAATGGAACGGATTTCGTTGCTCCCGATCAGTTTCAGGCCTGCTTGACAAGCCGTCAATTGAAGGTAAAAACAAAAGCAAACAATATTGCTGGCCTTCAGCTTTGTGATTTGATTGCGCACTCCAGCCGCAATGAAATTTTGAGGGAACAGTGCTTGTTCAAGGGAAGTGTTTTCCCTTTCGGAGAAAGGGTCATCAAAATTCTTGCAAGCAAATATGATCAGGAAGGTCAACGCTGCTTTGGAAAGAAATTTATTTGAAGATCGCAATAAAAAAGGCCCTTACGGGCCCGATGGCTTCGCCATCCACCTCCGGATAACCGGATTGGCATTATTCTGACGAATTGATTTTAGGATGTCAAGCTTTTTCTGTCGTTACTTTTTTTCTTAAAGGTGGCACTGTTTGATAGTGATTGAAAACTGCTTGAATGCAAAGAAGAATGGCGTATGGCATGTCCAATCTAAAGCCTCTAATTTAGATTGGCATTAGATTGACTTCAGATTGGACCGGCGGGAGGAATTAATTGCCAGAATTGAGGGCAAGCTGCGGTAATCAGGAGATATAAGGATGGACGGGAGGAGGGATCTTATGCCAGTGCCGGAAAGCTATCGCGGGCGAGAACAGGCCTACGTCAAGCACCAATTGCTGAGGACCTATCTTGAGAGACTATTCATGATCATCGGCCAATACCAAAGCTGCATCCGTTATGTAGATTGTTTTTCAGGACCATGGCAGGAAGGGAGTGAAAACCTTCAGGACACATCGATCTGTATTGTCCTGGACATTATGCGAAAGTGCAAAGAGAGCCTGAAACAGAGAGGCAATGACGTTAATTTCCATGCACTTTTTATTGAAAAAAAGGTTCCTCGCTGTTTCATGTGGGTAGCCTGAATTCAAGTTTACCGCCAATGAGGTAGATCATGGTGATCAGGTTCTTCATGGTGCGGTATCCCCTGGCCTTGGCTTTAGCGGCTTGGATGAGGCTGTTGATTCCC
>DATESZ010000014.1:0-6249 GCA_035283845.1 Syntrophales bacterium
GCCCAGGTCGGTTTGAGCCAGGACGACAATCCCAAGATGACTCCGCCACCAGCCAGGCCCTGAAGAAATCGCCGACGAGATAGACTCGGTAAAATAAGGGAAGGTTGGAGAATACGCTTCATCTTGATCGGCCATCTTCAGCTCTTGGGTATCGAGATTCGCCACCTTGATTCCCGCCGACTTGCAAATCGTCGTCTTCCGATACTCCGCAGGACATAAGCTTTGTCATTCTGAAAATATAGGGTCTTGCATCTCTGTTGCAGCTCCCTGTGTCCTCCGTGGTTATTTTTATGTTCTATGCCTTTATATTCAAATCATATAAAGCCTTTCCGATGAAAAAATCTCCCCAGGATATCCCAATATCCGGCAATGTTGACTTTATCAGCCACTCCTGGATTGGTACAGATTTAGCCGTCAGCTCTACAATACTGAAATGTGCCATGAATACGGTCCCATATATGACTATCATGCCGTTTAGAACATACCCGAAAACCGCGGTCTTTCGTGATGCGAAAAGCGCAGTTACCACAACTGCATCAATCAATGGGAACAGGAACGTAAGAAAATGGGTGCTGTCAAATCTTATTTGTGACGGGTCATGCGCCGTGACCATAAAGTTATGGATCCTGTAGTGAAGCAAAAGCCCGGAAATCGCCAGTAAAAAAAGGGCCGCCAAAAGCACCTTCCTCGTCCATTGCAGATCCTTAGTATCCATTCATCCTCTCCTAAACCGGCATGACGGCTACTTCACGTATTCGTCACCTTCAGGGTTATGAAAATCGCCTTATTCTCCGTTTCCGGGGGCAAGGGGGAAATTTTCACGGTAAATCAATGCGTGTGAAATTCGAATTCAACCATGTGCCCCAGATAGAACGTCAGTCCTATCATGAAGATATGAAGAATCCACCATCCAAGCGTAAATCTCAGAAAGTATTTGATCACCTTAACTCCAAAGTAAGTGCCCAAGGATATAGACCGTTGCTATCCCTGCCATGTGAATTATCCACCACCATGGCCTTAGAAACCCGATCCCCTTGTTAAAGCTATCCCAACTCATACTCATTTCCATCCGGTTATTTTTTTGATAAGACCTTCCTTCCTTTGTGGAGAGAGTGTAATAAAAGCTGTCTTGTATGTCAAAGTAATATTTGGTAAAAAAAATAAAGGGGATGTTCTATTTTCCCTTGTTACTTCCTCCCTTTCTCCATGGATTCCAGAAGCCGATCCATCGTATTCATACGCTCCTGCATCTTTTTCATTAACGCTGCGTCCATATTGCCTTTGGCCATTTGTTTCGACATCCCCCGCATGGTGGCGGACATCTCATCCATGATCTTGGACATCTCCTGCATTTTTTTCCTGTCCATGATATTTTGCTGTTCCATGCTTTGGGACATCTTCTGCATCATCCCGTTCATTTGGTTTATCATCCCGGTCATGTCACGCATCATTTCCTGATTCATCATCTGCCCACCCATCATTTGCTGAGATTGCTGTGAGCCCGTCATTTGTTGTGCACCCATCATTCCTCCGGCTGGTTGTTGCTGGCCTCCCGTCATCCCGTCACCACCCCTCTGGGCCAAGGCCGTTACTGCCACGAAGCCGACAACTATCGCTGCTGGTACAAAAAACTTTTTCATACTTTCCTCCTTTGTAAAATTTAATTGCTACCAGTTAATCTTAACGACCCTTTTTTCGCAATTAAACCTTTCCCGCCCCAAAATCCCCCTTATTTTTTTAAAAATGAAGAATATGTGGCGTGTAAAGGGATAGATGGTATCTTTAATTGTGCGGTTGAGAAACTTGAACTGGCGAGAATAACCGCTGTTTTTCGTCAAATCCCAGATATCATCCTTGCTGATCACTCAGAGAATCTCTTTGGGGGAAAAGTACGTCAGGCGGAGAAACATGGGCTTATAAAACTTCCCGGCCCGCGTGCTCCGGATTTATCCATACATTGAGGACAGCAGGGTTCCCCCGTCTCCGTTTCTTTTCCACAGAGTGTGCAGTTGTTCTTCAATGTAAATCCTCCCTGAGAATATCTGTCATTCAGGCCCTCTATCAGGTACGGGGTAAACTACAGAAGGAATCCAGTAGTTTTAAGTAGTTACCTGCTTTCTGGATTTCTGCTTTCGCAGAAGGAATGACGGCTTTTGCGAGAACATTTTATTAGTCTGCCCCCTAAAGCAACGCATGTGCCAGAAGCCTCAAAACCTGATGGAAAGCAGTAACATACGGTAATATAAGGATAAAATAATTTGCGATGAAAGTATTATCTGACGATGATTTCCAGTAGGTGCGGTTTTTTTTCGCACCGGGAAATCGTTTCAGGAAGAAAAAGAGACTTTTTTCCCAGGAATCAAATTTATTATTCCGGTAGACATAGCGGAACGCTTCGGATACTCCGCCGGATATGTTCGCCTGTTGAGACATCAGTTCACAACCGGCAAATTCGACCTGTTTAAAGCGATACACCTAAACTACTTAAGACGAATGAACATGGCTGCTGACAGGAGATAGAGTGCCAGGGCAGCAAATAGCACAGACTTGAAGCCCCACCCTATGGCGATTAATACCGTCGCCGAACTTCCCATTACGGAGAAAAAGCCGTTTATACCCCAGGCCCAGGGGATGATCTCTCCCCCCCTTCCTCTTAATTCAGTAAGCCCGGAGGGGAAGGGGATGCCCATGGGTATGGCAAGCGGGAAAATGAGTAAACTGCAGATAAACATCCGTATCCATAAGGACAAGCCGGCGAGGACGTCTTGCAACCACCAGTCAAAAGTCGAGAAAACGATTACCATGATACCAATACAAGAGATACACCCCCAGATATGTCTTGATGTCACTTTACCGATTCTTCTGGCAAGCAAGCTCCCGACCCCTGAATATACAAGAAATGAACCGATAACGACACTTGCCGAAAAGACAGGGTCGTAGAGATAGCGAATGAATTGCTGCAGGATAGACATTTCGAGAAGCATGTAGGCCATCCCCAGGGCGCCAAAATAGATAAAAACAGGCACAAGACCTCCGGAAGGGTGGCGTATGAGATGAATGGGCGCCAGGATGAAGACCATACCAAGAAGAAAGAGGATGGCCATCGTGATAAAGACCAAGATATAGCCCCAATCCATAAAGGGAATCCAGTGGCGGCCCAATGTGCCAAGGTATCGCTTCAGCATCTCAATCTTGAAAAAGTGAGAAAAGAAGGGCCTGTCGTCCGTAGCAGGCCTAATATAGAAGGGATATCCTCTGTAAAACTGTTCCCGTGCAGCGGGTGAGAGAAGTCGGACTGCGGCAAGGTAGAAATAACTTTTTTCTAATTTGTTGAAAATATTTGTTTCTTCTTCCTTTACCCCCGGGTAGTAGCAGAGATCGAAAAGGCGGCTTTTACAGAAGGCCTTGACCGCTTCAATCTCCTCATGACGGAAGGTTCCATTTTTGACCAGGATTGCCGCCGTCTGCCAGCTCCTCACCATGATGATAGACCGGGAGGGTGCGTTTTTCCCGTGGGCCTCGATGGCCTCTATTGCCATGGCCAGGAGCTTGATATTGTCCCGCGGGGGATTTTTGATCCACCGGGAGATACTCAATATTCCCTCCGGCTTGAGATGCGAGAGACAGGTTTCCAAAGCCTCTGTGGTAAAGAGATAATTCTCATTGAGGGAATAGACACCTGCCGAAGCGGAGCTCATAGATTCCAACAGGCTGATCTGGATCAAGTCGAACGACTGCGCTGTTCTCTCCAGGTATCCCCTCCCTTCCTCAACAAAGACACGGGAAGATCCGGGACGATAGATATCTCCACTGAAGCTTCGATAAGGTCCCTTCATCAGGGCGACAATATCCCTGTTCATCTCTACGACGGAGACGGTTTGCGCAAGATGGTACCTGGCATTGAGTATCTCCGTTCCTGAACCACCGCCGATAATCAAAACCTCCGGGTTATGGAGAAGCTTATAGGCGAGTGAACTGGTACGGTAGTCCAGGAAACACAGATCCTCTAAATTTCCATTAAACCGGTTTATGGCGCCGGCGGTATTGCCGTCGAGAAAGAGACCCTTCTGGCGCGGTAATGGGCAGGGGCAGTTGAGACTCAGGTCGGGCAGGTAATGAAAAGCCTGACTATCCAGAACTGTCACCAGCCCGAGGGGCCCAAATCTTTCCCATTCTTTTTTCGCTTCCGTGAGATTGGCGGCCTGGGAGAGGTCTTTAAATTTTGTCATTTCGAGAGGCGTATGGCGTAAGAGGAGGAAATAGAGCAGCACAGCGGAGGCCATGATAATGCCGCTCGCCAGTTTCCGGATGCGACTGTTGCTCATGATAAGGCTTGTGCTGACCGCGATAATCGAGATAATAAGGGTAATTTCGTGGGGACCGAGACGCAGAGTGGTTAATAAAGCGATAAGACTCCCCAGTCCGGAACCGGTTAAATTGACAAAATAGATCCGGTAGGCATGATCCGCAAAAACTGAAAAACTGAGACCAATATAGAGGGCGCCAAGGAAAAAGGGGATGAGGATGGAAAGACAGAGGTATATGAGATTGAAGATTTCGTGCGTACGCCAGATAATCATCAGGGGGTTGAATTCTATTGTCCGGAGAAAGTAGATATTTGCCCATATCGCGGACGTAAGGAGAAGGGGCAGGGTAAATAGAACCGCCGAAAGGTGATTTTTTAACCACCCTTTAAATATAAGAACAAAAGTGCCGCTTGTTCCGAATCCCAGCAGGGCAATGCTGATGATTAAATAGGAGAAATGGTACCAGTACTGGATAGAAAGTAGTTTAACCAGGAGGATCTGATAGGCAATCAGGACAGAGGAGATAAGGAAGATCGAACTCTGGATACGCTTTAAGGACAGGTGGGATACCATAGTCAATCATGCTTGCTGGTTAAGGGGACAAAGCGGACAGGCATCAGATTTTGGGTGGTAATCTTCCCCTTGTTATCCTTCACGACCAGGATGAGATTCTGAACCATAAAGGCGCCCCCCACAGGGATGACCAGGCGACCACCATTTTTAAGTTGCTTGAGCAGGGGCGGCGGGATGTGACCGGCCGCGGCGGTAACAATGATGGCATCGAAAGGGGCATGGTCAGCCCAACCGTAGTAGCCATCGCCCATGGCGACTTCAATATTGTCATAACCCAGTTTTTTTAAGCGAGTCGTTGCCTCCCTGGCCAGTTCATTAATTATTTCAAGAGTATATACTTTCTTAACTAACGGGGAGAGAATGGCAGCCTGGTATCCCGACCCTGTTCCCACTTCAAGAACTGTGCTTTCCTTCTTTAGATTTAGGGCCTCCGTCATGTACGCCACGATGTACGGCTGGGAAATTGTCTGTCCGTATCCAATAGGCAATGGCGTATCATCATAGGCTGAGGAGATGCGCCCTTCCGGTACGAAATGGTGGCGGGGGACAGACATCATGGCCTGGATCACGCTTTGATCCTCGATACCCCGCTGGATAATCTGATCGTGAACCATTGCCCTTCTCAGGGACGGAAAGTGCGCATTTTCCCGCTCCGCCGCAAGGACCTGTTTTCCGGTTACATGGATCGTCGCCATGACTAAGATGAAAAATAGCGTTAACAAGCCGGGTAGGGCCATCGCCGGATTTTTCTTTATCCCTCTTCCCATGATCCGGTCCGGTATCTGATAAAATTTGTCTTCTATTCCTTCAGAGCTATCTGCCCCACTTTAACTTGGCATAGAGCATGCCGCAGCCCAAGACCAATGCTATGCCGTTCCATATAATAACGGAAAACAATCCCTGCAGAATTCCATAGGACATCCAGAAGATAATGCCGATAATAAACAGAAGGCTGAAGGTGAGACTTATCTCGCGGGCGCTCTTGAGCTTAAAGAGCCTCCATACCTGCGGGACCATGCCCATGGTCGTCAGCAATCCGCCGACAAATCCGATCAGTTCTTTCCAATCCAAATATATCCCCTAATTTACTATTATTTATGGTTATCAAGCCTCATTCTCCAGTATATTCTTTACCCGCGGCTATTCTCTTATAATACCACAAAATAACATCAGACAACAACTATATCATAATTTCTCTGTATTTCAAACAAGATGGATAGCGCATTACAACGGATGTTCCCCCTATTATTTTTCTAACATATTGATTAGTATGGTATTATTTGAAGATTGCGTCATTTATGTAGTCACTAATATATCATATTATCTAAAAATACTGCCTGACATAAATAATATAATATGAAATAAATAT
>DATESZ010000015.1:0-45951 GCA_035283845.1 Syntrophales bacterium
AAACTGCTGTTCGATGTTCTTTTTGTTTAAGGCGGTTACAACCGGCAGCAGGCGTTTGAGTTTGCCTTCATAGTTGTCGAAACCGAGCTTTAGACAAAAACCATTGTCCGTAAAAAGGGAAAGCCCCGACACTTCGCTGGCATTGATCTCCGATACCACATTTATGGCAGGAAAATTCTTTGACGTCTTTAAGTGCTTGAGCAGACCGATGGTTTTATTGAAAAGCTCGCTGTTCATCCTGCCATCCCGGAAATATCCGGTCAACACGGGAATATCAACATCGTCTTCAGAAGTTAGCTTTTTAAATAAAGCGCCATCCTTATCGAGCAGGTAATAATCATTATTGACCCTGCACGAGGCAAGGGGCGTCCTTTCCTTTATCTCCACGATCAACCGGTTGGGAAATTCTCTACTGACGGCAACATTTTCAACCCAGGGATTGGAAGAAATACGTCGCACCATCGCCTTGATATTAACTGAGAATATGGTCTGTTTGGGTTTTATCGCCGCAAGCTCCATGACATCTTTTTCCGTCAATTCCCTGCATCCCTTTACACTCGTCTCTTTAATCACGAAATAGGGTGAACTGATGGCATAATTATAAACGTAAATGAAACCAGCCGTCATAATGAAGATAACGGCCATCATGGCCACCGCTTGCAAATAATCGAGACAGACGTTTTCGGAATTACATTTCAACTTGTTTTTTCTGATTAAAAGCTTTGTCCTGAGCGATCTCTTCATTCTTGCTCTTCTCTTAAAAATCGTCATCCCTTTCCCCTATGATATGAACCTCCGTATCCAGGACAACTCCTCTCTCTTCAAGGACTTTATTCTTCACTACGTCAATAAGGGCCAGGACATCCTTTGCTTTTGCTTTATCCAGATTGACGATGAAATTCCCATGCGTCTCTGAGATCATTGCATCCCCTATCTTAAGTCCTTTAAGCCCCAGCTCATCTATGATCCGGCCGGCAGAAACACTTCCGGGATTCTTAAATATGGAGCCAGCATTAGGATACATGAGAGGATGCTTTTCTTTGCGCATTTCAAGTATTGTTTCCACGTTTTTTTTGATTTCCTCCCTCGCCCCCCGGGGCAGGAAAAAGTGGGCGGAAAGGATAACAGAATCGGGCGGCAGATCGAGATTTCTATAGCTGAAGCCAAGCTCCCCTCTCCCATAATGACAAATCCCGCCATTTATTGTCATGAAGGTTATCGTTTCCACTACATCCTTGATTTCCCGCCCATAGGCGCCGGCATTCATTCTTATGGCGCCTCCTACACTGCCCGGGATGCCGGCGCAGAACTCCACACCTGTAAGGCCTTCCCGCAGCGACAAACCAACCAGTTCGGCAAGCGGAACCCCTGCTTCGGCATGGACGGAAACCCTGCCGCCATCATCATCCTCAATACCCAGATTATGAAATCTTTTGAGAGAAACAACCACCCCCCGGTAGCCCCCGTCTCTCACGATCAGGTTGGTGCCGTTTCCTACCGGCGTAAAGGGAGTTCCCTCTTTTTTCAGACAGGACAGAATTTTTGTCAGTTCTTCTCCGTTCCTGGGGAAAACAACCGCATCCGCCTCCCCCCCCACGCCAAGGGATGTATGGCGGGAAAGCGGCTCATCGAAAAGTACATCTTCCGAGAGGATTTCCTGCAATTTTTTCCGCAAATCTCCTGCCATCATTGCCTTCCAACCCTTGAACTATTAAGCTGCTTTGCCCGCTCCCCAACCTGCCTTTTTTAAGAAGCTCTCCCCTGCCTTCCAGACGTTTCCGGCGCCCAGCGTCACAATGACGTCCGAAGGACGCGCAATTTCAATGAGATATGAAGCTATCGCCTCGAAACCGGCAAGATAAACCACGCTCCCATGCCCTTTGCCTCGTATGCCTTCACAGAGCAGGAGGGAGCTTACCCCAGGTAGGGCTTCCTCGCTGGCAGGATAAATATCAGTTACAATAAGGATGTCGGCATCGGAAAAAGCCGTAATGAATTCCTCGAACAGGGCTTTTGTTCTCGTATAGCGGTGGGGCTGAAACACCACGACGTTCCTTCCGCCCCAGGCCTGTCTCACAGCAGCAAGAGTCGCCCTGATCTCCGTAGGATGGTGGCCGTAATCATCCAGAACGGTAATGCCTCCTATTTCCCCCTTGACCTCCAGGCGGCGATGGACGCCCATATATTGACTCATTCCTTCCTGAATGTCCTGGAAACCCATATCCAGTTCCCTGGCAACGGCAATGGTTGCTAAGGCGTTGTAAATATTGAACAGACCGGGAACGTTGATGGACGCCTGACCCAGCAATTCATCCTGGCAGAAGACGGTAAAAAGGGAACCCCGTCCGGAGTGTATGATTTTGTCCGCCCGGTATTCCGCGCCGGCAGTTAAACCGTAAGTAATTAACCTTCTCTTTATCCGTGGAAGGATGGTCTGCACATTTTTATCATCGTAACAGATGACCGTGGCCCCATAAAAAGGCACGATATTGGCAAACCTGAGAAAAGCCTCTCTGATCTCGTCGATGCCGGAGTAATAGTCAAGGTGTTCCAAGTCAATATTGGTGATAACCGTAAGTGAGGGACTTAATTTGAGAAAAGATCCATCACTCTCATCGGCTTCCGCAACGATGACCTCTCCGTCGCCGATTTTGGCATTGCTGCCGATGCTGGCCAGCTTTCCACCGATCACCATCGTCGGATCCAGACCGCCGGAAGCGAGCACGGTGGCAATCATGGAAGTGGTGGTTGTCTTCCCGTGGCTCCCCGAAACGGCAACGGAAAGTTTCATTTTCAACAGTTCGGCAAGCATTTCCGCGCGGGGGATGACTGGTATGTTCCGCCTGTGGGCCTCAAGCACTTCCGGATTATCGGCCCTTACCGCCGTGGAAATAACAACCACGTCCGCTTCCCTCAGATGAGCGGCCTGATGGCCGGAAAAAATCCTGGCGCCCAGCCCAGCCAACCGTTGCGTGATGTCCGTTCCACTGATGTCGGAACCGGTTACCCTATAGCCGAGATTAATGAGCACTTCCGCAATGCCGCTCATACCGATACCGCCGATACCGACAAAATGGATGCTTTTTATTTTTCTTTGCATCCCATATAACCTGTTGCCGTTTACCATATATTTATATCAACCCCTGACATCTGTTTTACCACCAATAAGGGCCAGGCAGGCATCGACGATGTCTGCTGCCGCCCTGACGTTGGACAAGGAAGCCGATTTTACCTCCATTACTCGCAGCGATTCACGATTATCATAAAACCGCTCTATGATTTCCGCTAATTCCTTCCCTTTCAATTTTCTTTCCTCAATCATCAGCGCGGCGCCTGCACGGGCCAGCGCTTCGGCGTTTTTTTTCTGATGATTATCCACAGCAAATGGGAAAGGAATCAGGATGGCCGCTTTCCCCATGGCCGTAATCTCGGCAATCGATGTGGCCCCGGCGCGACAGATGACAAGGTCAGCCTCACGATAGGCCGCAGCCATATCCTGGATAAAGGGCCGCACCTCGGCATCAAACCCATAATTTTTGTAAACACTGGACACATATTCCAGTTCATCATCTCCCGTCTGATGGATGATCCTGATGTTCTTATCCCCAAGATGGGGGAGGGCGCCAAGCATCGTCCGATTTATGGAACGCGCTCCCTGGCTCCCGCCGAAAACGAGGATAGTAAACCTGTCTCCCCTTTCATGTGCGTCCTTTGCGCCCGCCAGAAAGACTGCCCGGACAGGGTTGCCCGTCACAACAGCCTTTTCCTCAGAAAACCATTTCCTTGTCTCCCCGTATGTCAGAAAAACCCGATCGGCAAATTTCCCGAGAATCCTGTTGGTAAAACCAGGCAGGACATTCTGCTCTGCCACGGCGGTACGGATGCCCATAAAATGGGCCGTAAACACCACCGGCCCAGAGGAGTACCCGCCTACGCCAATGACGGCATGGGGACGGAAACTCCGGATGATCCGATAGGCTTCCCAGATAGTGCCGGGAAGTTTCGACAGGACATTTATCAGCCCCACAGGACCTCTACCCCTAAAACCCTCTATCCGGATCATGCGGAAAGAAAAACCCAGCCGACCAAGAACATCTTTTTCCAGACTTCTACCGGAGCCTACAAAAAGAATATCCGCTTCACCTCTCTTTAAGAACTCCTCCGCTATGGCAATCCCCGGAAAAAGATGACCCCCCGTTCCTCCTCCCGCAATAATGATCTTCAAAGGCTTATCTATCATAAGCAAATGGCCACAGGTTACTACTTCCTCCTAAGAATCTGAATGCTTTTTACAAACTCCTCGCTCCTGACCCCTGCCCCCTGGCCTCTGGCATCGTCACCTGAAGGACGATATATTCATCAGGATCCCTGCCACCGCCAGGCTCATAACCACTGACGACCCCCCATAGCTGACGAAAGGCAGAACCAATCCTTTAACGGGAATCAAACCCATCACACCGGCGATATTTACGAATGCTTCTACGGCGATAGTCATGGTCAATCCGGATGCCAGCAGGGTGCCGAAAGTGTCGGGAGCTTTATAAGCAATCATAAATCCTCGAAAAATAAAGATTACAAAGAGCGAAATAATTATGACTACGGCAATGAACCCGCCCTCCTCGGCAATAACCGACAAAATAAAATCCGTGTGCGGTTCCGGCAGATAGTAAAGTTTCTGCATGCCATCCCCGATGCCGACCCCGAAAGCGCCGCCGGAACCGAAGGAAATAAATGACTGGATGATCTGGAAACCCTTGCCGAGAGGATCATCCCAGGGATTCAGCATCGTCTTCAATCTCCACAAACGATAATCAGATCTCATCACCTGCCAGACCGCGAGAGGAACGAGCATTGCTAAAATACCAACCAGATAACGGATTTTAGCGCCCGAGAGAAAAAGCATGGAAAACATGATAATGGCAATGATAGTTGCGGTACCGAAATCCGGCTGCCAGAGTATCAGGCCAAGGATAGGCAAAGTTATCAAAAACGGAATCAGGAAGCCCTTCGTAAATTCCTGAGGTTTGGCATCCTTTCTTGTCAGATAATGGGCAAGAAAGATCACCATGGCAACCTTGACCAGCTCCGTCACCTGAAAAGTAAAAGCCCCGATTCTCAGCCAGCGGGTGGCATTGTTCACCCTAAGCCCTAAATGGGGCACAAAAAGGAGCAGGAGCAAAACCACGGACAAAAAAAGCCCCAGGTAGGACCACCGCCCCAATAGCCGGTAGGGCGTATTCTTCAGGATCATCATTACTGCCAATCCCAATAGGGCATAGAAAAACTGTCTCTTGAGAAAATACTGTCCGTCATTGAATCGCTCCATGGCCAGTATGGAGCTTGAGCTGTAAATCATGGTGATACCGGCAGTGAGCAGCAACAAGGTCGCCAGCAGCAAAATAGTATCCGATTTATTCTGGGCGGTAGGAAACTTATTCATTTATAGCCCCCACAAATTTTTGAAAGTAATCACCCCTTGCCTTGTAGTCGGAAAATTCATCGAAGCTTGCACAACCGGGGGACAGGAGAACAATTTCGCCGGCCGACGCATGGTCATAGGCCACAGTGACAGCATCTCTCAAGGCGGCAACGGATAAGGTTGGCACGATCCCGCCGATGAGCAGAAAGATCTTCTCCCTTGCCTCGCCGAATAAAACCAGTTCCTTCACCTTTTCTTTGATCAGCGGGGCAAGCGTTTCAAAATCGCCGTCCTTGTCCCTGCCCCCCATGAGTAGAAAAACAGGTTGGGAAAAACTTTCGAGAGCCCGCGCAACGGCGCCGACATTTGTGCCCTTGGAGTCATCGTAGAAGGCAACCCCCCCCTTCTCGCCGGCAAACTCAATCCGGTGGGACAGCCCCTTAAAATCGGCGACGGCGCCAATAATATCAGGGGGGGTAACGCCCCATTCCCTAACCGCCATAATGGCGGCCATGATGTTTTCCAGATTATGCCGGCCCCTGATCCTCACCATATCTAAAGGATAGGTTTCCCGTTCACGTGAAGACTTGATATAAACCAGCTTATCGTCCGCTACAAACATCCCTTCTTCCACGGCTGAGGTAGAGCTGAAAAAACCGATGCGGGCTTTAAGCTTTCGGGAAAGCAGCCGGGAAGAAGTCTCGTCGGCATTCAGTATGGCCAGATGGCTCCGGGTCTGATTTTCAAAGATCCGCTCCTTGACTTCGCGATAGGCGTCAAAGGTGCCGTGATAATTTATGTGGTCGCAGGTCGTATTCAGGAGAATCGCCACGGAAGGACAAAAATGTTCGATCCACTGCAACTGGAAACTGCTCACCTCAACCACCGCAAAGTCCGCATCATGGCCGCCGGACACGAAACCTATGAGCGGATCGCCGATATTGCCTCCCACGAATACCTTTTTCCCCGCTCTTTGCAGTATGTCTCCGATCAGGGTGGTTGTCGTCGTCTTGCCGTTGCTGCCGGTTATGGCAATTATGGGGCAGGGCAAAAAGCGATAGGCAAGCTCAATTTCGCTTATGATCCCTATCCCCCTCATTCGGGCTTCTTCAAGGATCGGATTGAAAGGAGGAACACCGGGAGATGGCACGACAAAGTCAACCTGTGAAAGGCTGGACCGGTCGTAGCGCGCGATTTTAAGGCCTCTATGGATTCCCTCACTGAGGCACAGAGCTTCTATTTCTTTCTCAGGTTTTTCGTCCGTCACAACAAGGGATACGTCCCGGCCGGCAAAAAACCTTGCCGTAGCCAAGCCTGTCTTCCCTAAACCAATTATCAATACTTTTTGCCCTGACAGTTCCATGATTTTCCTTAAGCTTATTTCCGATGGGGAAATCGCAGTATTTTCTCCTTTCAACGTAGTTTTAACGTACTTATGGCCACTAAGGCCAACAGAATGGAGATTATCCAGAAGCGCACGATCACCTTCGGCTCCGGCCACCCCTCAAGCTCAAAATGATGATGCAGGGGGGCCATCCTGAAGATACGCTTGCCTTTCGATAACTTGAACCATCCCACCTGAAATATGACGGAGAAGGTCTCCAGCACGAAAAGCCCCCCCACGATAACCAGCAGGATTTCCTGTTTAGTGATCACGGCCATTGTTCCTAAGGCGCCGCCCAGGGAAAGGGAACCCACGTCGCCCATGAAGACCTCGGCAGGATAGCTGTTGTACCAGAGGAAACCTATGCCGGCGCCGACAACGGCGCCGCAGAAGATACTGAGCTCTCCCACACCGGCAATGTAAAATATCTGCAGATAATTGGCAATCTTGACATTGCCGACAAGATAGGCAAAAAGAAGATAGGTCATGAAGGAGGTAATCGCCGGACCTATGGCCAGCCCGTCAAGGCCGTCGGTAAGGTTGACGGCATTGGCCGCGCCCACGATAATAAAGGTGGACAGGATTACATATCCCCATCCCAGATCGGGCAAAACGGTCTTGAAGAAGGGCACCGTAACATGGGAGGTGAATCCGGGCTTGACGTAAAGCATGGCACTGAGGAAAAGAGCAATGATGATTTCTCCTGCCAGCCTTGCCTTTCCGGAAACACCGCGGCTGCTTCCCGAAATCAGTTTCCGGTAGTCATCCATAAAGCCGATGAAGCCGTATCCCACGGTTACCATGATGACGAACCATATATAATCGACAGTAAGGTTCGCCCAAAGCATGGTAGAGATTACCACAGCAAAAATAATCAGGATTCCGCCCATCGTGGGAGTCCCTTTTTTTGAAAGATGAGAATTGGGACCATCGTCCCGGACGCTCTGGCCGATGTGCAGGGACCGGAGTTTCCTTATTAGCCAGGGACCGGCGACAAAACATATCATAAGCGCGGTAATCGCTGCATAGATCGTCCGGAACGTAATATAACGGAAAACGTTAAAATAAGAATAGGTCACATGTAAGGGATATAGAAGGTGGTAAAGCATTTAACCTCCTAAATAACAATGGCCGAATTGATGGAGGCCGTTAGTCAAGCCGCCTTCCAGGCCGAATTCT
This sequence comes from Syntrophales bacterium, assembly GCA_035283845.1. Lineage (GTDB taxonomy): Bacteria > Desulfobacterota > Syntrophia > Syntrophales > JACQWR01 > DATESZ01. Next base: position 7,983 of record DATESZ010000015.1, read on the forward strand.
TCAATTATAATTTTAATAACTTCCTCCATTTTCTTGGCCCGTGAACCTTTTACCAGAATCCAGTCGCCTTTCTTCAAAGATGATGAAAGAACTTTCAGAATTTCTTCCGGCGTGGAAGGGTAAAAGATGCGGGAAACAGGAAACCCTTTTTTTACAGCCCCTGCCAATGTCGCCGCGGAGAACGCGCCTCTGAGGAAAAGCGTCTCTACCCCGGTTGCGGCAATAAGTCCTCCGATCTCCTCGTGCAGTTCTTCCGCGCGATCACCCAATTCCAGCATATCGCCCAGAATGACGATACCCTTGTGCTCTCCTCGCAAGCTTCTCAGCGTCATCAGGGCTTCCCGGACGGAAAGGGGATTGGCATTGTAGGAATCATCAATTAGAAAAGCGCCGTTTTTTAGACGATGGGTCTCCATCCTCGCCGGGATGACCTTAAAGCGCATAAGTCCCCGGCGAATGGTCTCTGGATCGGCGCCCACAGCCCGGCTTGCCGCCGCCGCGGCCAAGGCATTCATCACGTTGTGGGTCCCGGCCACCGCCATATCCACGTTTCCCCTGCTCTCCCCTATCCTCAGCGTAAAGCTCAATCCTTGACGACCGCTCCTGATTTCATCGGCCCTCACATCGGCATCACCTTTCAGCCCATAGGTCATCCGTTTTCCCGTCCAGCGCCGGGCCACTGTCCGCACCTCTTTATCGTCGCCATTAATGACAGCAATACCGCCGTTAGAAAGATTCCGGAAAATTTCCCCCTTTTCTTCCCGCACCATCCTGATAGATTTCAACCCCTCCAGATGCGCCGCGCCTATATTGGTAATCAACCCCACGTCGGGGGCGGCAATACGGCAAAGCTTTCTGATCTCCCCCGGCACATTTGTTCCCATTTCGATAATCGCTGCCTCGTGTTCATCTTTCAGCCTGAGGAGGGTTAACGGCAGTCCTACGAGATTGTTGAAATTTCCCTCCGTTTTCAGGATATTTTTTACGATGCCCAGAATATGGGCCGTCATCTCCTTGGTTGTTGTTTTTCCCGCGCTGCCCGTGATGGCAATGACGGGAATGTTAAATTTTTTCCTCCAGAAACGGGCCACCTCCCCAAGTGCGGCTAGGGTGTCCGGCACACTGATAACCGTAATGTCCTCACCTATCTCCCATAGCCGGCCTTCCTCCCCTTCCCTGATTATCAGACCTGCCGCTCCATTTTTTACGGCGGCGGCGAGAAATTCGTGTCCGTCAAATCTCTCCCCCCTAAGAGGGATAAACAATTTTCCCCTCTGCGCTTCCCTTGTATCGGTAGATATATCATCAAAAGCCCTGTCAGCGGCGCCCCTTATCAGGATTCCCTCTGTCGCTTCCATTACCTCGCGGCCTAAAATAGGCATGGCTTCAACCGTTTCGCCTTGAATCAAGAGCTTCCCTGGACACCTTGCGGTCATCAAAGGAAAGTCGTTTATCCCCTACAATCTGATAGTCCTCATGCCCCTTGCCGGCAATGAGCACCGTATCGTTGGGACCGGCGATGCCCACGGCCAGTTCAATGGCTTTTTCCCGGTCAGGAAGCAGGGTAAAACATCTCTCGCCTTTGTGCCAGGAGAGCTCTTCCGGAATTACCTTTATCACCCTGTCCATCTCTATGCCGCTTTCTATTTCCCTTATTATTTCCAAGGGATCTTCCCCGCGGGGGTTATCGGAAGTAATAATGGTTACATCGCTATAGTCAGTTGCCGCCTTTCCCATGAGGGGCCTTTTCCCCCGATCCCTGTCCCCTCCGCATCCAAAAACGGTAATAATTCTACCTCGTCGAAACTCCGACAGATTCTGGAGCACGCGCGTTAAGGCATCATGGGTATGGGCATAATCCACGAATAGGGCCGTCTCTCCCGGCAGACTGACCCTTTCCAGGCGACCGGGCACACCCTTTAATCCTTCAATCCCTTCCCTGATGAACCTTTCGGGCACATTCAAAGCAAAGGCAGCAGCAGCCGTGGCCAGCACATTGTAAAGGTTAAACATTCCGATAAAATGGCAAGATATGGCAAGGGCGCTTGTCCCGCTGTGGATTATCGCCTTCGTACCTTCCGAAGAAAGGGAAATAATTTCGCCCCTGACGTCATCTTCATTTTTCAACCCGAAGGTCAGAAAGGGCTCCGTTGCCTCTTTTAATATCCTCTGCCCCCAGGAATCATCGCCATTTATTACCATTTTATATTGTCGCCTCTTCCCCCCGGCGGGAAGGACCTCTTTAAAAAATCGGAGCTTGGCTCGAAAATAATTTTCCATATTTCCATGATAATCCAGGTGGTCATGGGACAGGTTGGTAAATATTCCCAGATCGAAGGCGCAATCGTCAACTCTCCCCAGATCCACGGCATGGGAAGAAACTTCGGAAATCACATGGGTAACTCCGCTATCCGCCATCTCTCTCATGATCTTCTGGAATTCGAAAGACTCCGGCGTTGTGTTATGAGCAGGCAGCAACCTGTCGTGATAACGATAATTGTCCGTTCCCAGAACCCCGACCCCGTAACCAGCCGCCTTTAATACAGCCTCCAGCAGATAGGTCACGGTGGTTTTACCATTTGTCCCGACAACACCGACAAGGCAGAGCTCTGAAGAAGGATGCCGGTAGAGATTTTTTCCCAGGACGCCTAAAGCCCGGCGGGCATTTCTCACTTTGATGGCCGTGGCTCCCGGCGGGGGGATAAAATCCCCTTCATGGATGATGAAATTTGCTCCGCGCTCTATTGCCTCGGGGATATACGTGCGTCCATCCCTGAGAAGACCGGTAATGGCGACAAAGAGTGAGTTCCTGACGCAACTTTTTGAATCATAGCAAACGGAAAAAACATCACCTTCCGGTTCGCCGGTGATATGCAGAACATCAACATTTTTCAGGAGCTGCGGGAGCTTCACTTAGGCCTTTCACATCCTTCGCGGTTTCGTATAATACCGTCTTTCCTCAATTTTCAAAAGTAACCATGCATGAAGAGAAGTCACCTATGGGAGTGCCTGCCGAAGGCTCCTGTCTCACTGCCCAGCCGCTCCCAATGGCCTTGATGTCTATCCCTCTACCCTTCGCTTTTTTCAGGACATCTCTAATCGTCATACCGTGAAAATCGGGCATGACAGATTCTGCCTCATCGATCTGAAATGGAGCTTGACCATGCACAACAGAACCGGTGGCTGCCAGTTTCAGACCCGTCTCGTTCACTTCCTTTTCAGGTATGGGAAGGGAATTTTCTCTTAAGGGGGTTCTGAAACAGGTAAGAATTTGTTCGCCGATGTTCTTAAAAACAGGCGCCGCCGCTACCCCGCCCCATTTGTCTCTTTGCGGTTCATCAATGAGTACCAGGATGGCGATCTGAGGGTCATCCGCGGGGAAGAATCCCATAAAGGATGTCCTTACCTTTTCGGAGGAATAGGCGCGCCGGGCAAAATCAAATTTCTGCGACGTCCCTGTTTTCCCTGCCACTGCCATATTCTCGATACGCGCTCTTTTGCCCGTCCCGTCTTCGGCGCCTACAACTTCTTTCATCATAGCGGTAAGCCTTTTGGCTGTTGAGGAAGAGATTACCCGCCTTACTACGGTTGGCCGGTACACCCTCAGCATCTGTCCTTTCTTATCCACAACCGCCCTCACAACAAAGGGCTTCATCAGAACGCCGTCATTGGCTATCGCCGATAAGGCGGCCACCAACTGAATGGCCGTAACGGAAATACCCTGTCCGAAAGCTATGGTGGCCGCGTCAACTTTTGTCCAGCGTTCTACGGGTCGTAGCAATCCTGAAGATTCGCCGTGAAGATCTATCCCTGTTTTTGTGCCGAATCCGAATTTTGTAATATATTGATAAAATTTATCCTTTCCCAGCTTCTCCGCAACCTTGGCAGATCCTATATTACTGGAATACTTAATAATCTCAGAAAATGTCAAAACACCGTGCCTCTTCCTTTTTGCCTCGTGGATAACCCTGTTTGCCACCCGGTAATTCCCGTTTTCGCAATAAAACCGGTCTGTTTCTTGAGCCGCCCCCTCTTCGAGCGCACCAGCCGCCATAAAGGGTTTAAAAGTGGAGCCCGGATCAAAACAATCGGTTATGGCCTTGTTTTTCAGGTCGCCGACCTGATAGGCGGAAAAATTATTAGGGTCGAACCCCGCCTCATTTGCCAGGGCGAGCATTTCACCCGTCCTGGGATTCATGACTATGACAACACCCCCCTTAGCGCCTTTACTCTTTACCGCTTCTTTGAGATGGGTTTCCGCCAGATGTTGTATGCGACTGTCTATTGTAAGAATGAGATTGGCGCTGTCTCCCTGGTTGGCATCCGAATTATCAACGCGGGAATAGAGTTTTTTCTTTTTGGCATCCTGCGCCCAAACCAGTTTCATGGGATTTCCCTTAAGGTCCCGGTCATAAACCATTTCCAGTCCTTCCAGCCCTGAGTCGTCCAATCCCACAAAGCCAATGAGGGGACCGGCCAAAGTCCCATTGGGGTAAAAACGTTTGGGTTCTTTTACGACAAAGATGCCAGGAATATTGGCTTTTTCCACCCTGTCGGCGAGTTCGGGGGAAATCTTTCTTGCGAGCCAAGAAAAACTCCTGTCAGTGGAAAGTTTTTCCTCAGTTGTCTTTTTATTAATCTGCAGGAGGGAGGAAATCTTTTCAGCCGTTTCTTTCGGATCGGCAATTTTCGATGGATCGGCAAAAATGGATTCGGCCGTCAGACTGGCCGCAAGCTTTTCACCGTTTCTATCTATAATGATGCCCCGCTCCGGTGGAATCAGCAGAACCTTATTATGTTGTTTATTGGCAATTTTTTGCAGGCGCTCGGCCGAAAGGACCTGTAACTGGAATGCCCTTGATACGAGAGCGATAAACAGCAGCAGAAAAAATACAAGCAGGATTATGGTTCTGACTTTCAACCATTTTTTGGATGTTATTTCCATATTTTCCCAATCCCTGTAGAAGTCAAGCCTGCCGCTATTTTAAGTAGACTACCTGCCCCCTTTCCGGATAGGTCATCTGCAATTTTCCTCTCGCGATGGTTTCAATGCGCTGCGGCGATTTTAAGGTTGCATATTCGATTTTAAGCTTGCCCCTCTCTTCCAGAAGTTTCTGCCGGATATTCATTTGCTCGGCAACCTGGTACTCCAGTTCCGTCATATGTATATGGGGCCATACATAAACAAGGGACAGCATCATAACTGAGCAGATCACGATGATGAAGGGAACATGCTTAAGCCCGAAAACCAGACTTTCACCGCCGCGCACATTCTGTAGGGTTAGCTCCGCAGTCGACATGCTTCAAATCCTCTCCGCCGTTCTCAGCCTGGCGCTCCTTGCCCTTGGATTGGCAGATAATTCAGAGCTTCCGGGCCTTAAAGGCTTTTTTGTTATGATTTTAAGCGATGGTTTGTTTTGACAGGCGCAAACAGCCAAGCGGGGAGGGCAGATGCAGCCCCGCCCCCGGTTGCGAAACTCATTTTTTACAATCCTGTCTTCCAGCGAATGGAAAGAAATAATGGAAAACCTCCCGCCGCTGGTCAGGATTTTTGCGCCATTTTCTATGGCCTTAGGCAGATTGACAATCTCGTTATTTACAACGATCCTGATTGCCTGGAAGGTCTTCGTGGCTGGATGGGTGCTTTGCCCGCCATATTCGTGAGAGACAGCCCGGCTAACAATGGCGGCAAGTTCCGTCGTCGTCAGAATGGGCGAGATTTTTCTTTTTTCCACTATGGTCTTGGCTATCCTTCTTGCCATTTTTTCCTCGCCATAATCCCTGATGATTCTTTCCAGCTCTTTTTCCGTAAAACTGTTGATAAGATCGCGGGCGGTAAAACTCCGGCTCATGTCCATCCGCATATCAAGCAGCGCCTCCTGCGAAAAACTGAAACCACGCCCGGCGCTATCCAACTGGTGGGAAGAAACACCGAGGTCAAAGAGGATGCCGTCAACGAACCTTATGTTTAATCCAGTCACGATATCTGCGATATCAGTAAAATCACCTTTTGCTAAGATTTTCCGTCCGCCGAAAATCCTTAAACGTTTTTCCGCTTCCGAAAGAGCCTCTTCGTCAAGATCGATACCGATCAGCAATCCATCAGGGGCGGTCTTTTCCAGTATTTCATAAGCATGTCCTCCACCCCCCACAGTCCCGTCAACATAGATGCCGCCTCTTTTACAGTTGAGGCACTCTAAAACCTCCTTGAGCATGACAGGTCTATGAAACATCATCCTATTTTCGCATCTCAAAAAACCCGTTTAACCCTCAAATTCCCAGATTCGCCATATGCTCGCTGAAAATTTCAGGATTGCTTGACGCTTTCCGCATCTTTTCTTCGAAACGCTCCTTGCTCCATATTTCAATTACCTTAATCATGCCGGCCAGGACGATATCCTTTTCCAGTTTCGCGTATTCTCTCAGGTTAGGGGAAATAAGCACTCGGCCCTGGTTGTCAAAGGAACAATCAACAGCGCCGGACATAAAAAAACGCTGGAAGTCCCGTACTTCTTTTTTCAGCACCGACTGATGACTTACCTTTTCCTCTATCACCCGCCATTCGTCGTAGGGAAAAACCATCAGATAACTGTCCCAGTTGGTGATAACCATGCGATTATCGCTTCTTTCGGCGAACACTTCGCGCAGCTTAGCCGGAAAAATGACCCTACCCTTATCATCGATGGTGTGGTAATATTGACCTCTAAAAAGGGACATGGAAGGTTCCTCCACAATAAACCACTTTCCCCCACTTGATCGCGACTATAAAGATGGATATTTCGTTTGTCAAGGAAAATTTATAAAATTTATAAAATTTATAAAAAATTTTTTTATGAAAAACATGCGGAGAGAATCAGACATTATTGTCAGGCTTGTGCAAGACTACGAAGGGCCTGACTTGATACGTCAAACCCCCGGTCTATCGGGAAAATGGGACGGCGTTTATTTCACTCTTGAGCCGGTCAGAGAATGCGATTATCTTATAGTGCTTAGAAGCCAGATGCGAACCCCCATTTCCGTTACTTGCCCCAGGGAAAATGTATGGGCTATCGTTCAGGACCCTTACATCCCCGGCTTCAACGATTGGCTGGTCGAGGGATATGAGCACTTTTCCCGTGTCTTTACTCAGTTCATTCCCTACAAGGATGACAGGTTTGTTATATCGCAACCTGCTCTTCCCTGGTATGTCAACCGCAGTTACGATCAGCTTGTCGCCCTGCCCGTTCCGTCTAAAGAGAAGACATTGTCATGGGTTGTAGGAAATCAGAGTGACATTCCCGGCCATTTCAAAAGGAAAGCTTTCTTTAACATCCTTAAACAACAAAGAGGCTTTGATATAGACCTTTTTGGGCGTTCCAGCTTTTATCTGGAAGATAAGGCTGACGGACTCCTGCCTTACCGGTATTCGCTGGCAATTGAAAACAGTTGCATTCCTGACTATTGGACCGAAAAAATTGCCGATTGTTTTTTATGCTGGACTTTACCGATTTATTATGGCAGTCATAACCTGGCAGAGTATTTCCCCCCCGAGTCATTTGTTAGAATCGATATTGCCAACCCTCAAGAAGCCCTTACAAAGATAAAATCGATTATAACTAACGATGCCTGGGAAAAGCGATTGCCAGCCTTAAAAGCAGCCAGGCAGCTTGTCCTGGAAAGGTATCAATTTTTCCCTTATTTTTCAAAATTGATCAATCAAGAAAACTCGTACCATAAGCAGAGAAGCAAAATTGAAATTCCCGTTTACAATAGAAGTTTTAAAGCGAGAATCCACCGTATAGGGTATAAAATAAAAAGAGACTTTATTATGAAACAGGTTGCGTATGAATAACGGAATTCCTCTTTCCGTGGCAATCATCACGAAAGATGAGGTGGAAAATCTGCCCCGCTGCCTGGGAAGCGTGGCCTTTGCGGATCAGGTTGTGGTGGTGGATTCCGGCAGCAGCGATGACACGGTGAGCATCGCCACCGCTTGCGGCTGTGATGTTTTTGTCGAGGAATGGCGCGGCTTCGGACCTCAGAAGCAAATGGCCGTTGACCGCTGCCGAAACGATTGGATTCTTGTACTCGATGCCGACGAACGCATCCCCCCGGAAACAGCCGATGTCATAAAAAAGATAGTAAACCATCCCCCGGAAGCGGAGGGATACAGTTTTCCGAGAAAGAATTTTTTTCAGGGGAGGTGGATCAAACATGCGGGCTGGTGGCCGGACCGTGTGGTAAGACTTTTTCGCCGGAGTTGCGCCGGTGTGACCTGCGCTTTAGTGCACGAGGCCGTAGAGGTGAAGGGAAAGGTTGTTGCCCTTGATGTTTCTATTGAGCATTTTACAGATAGCCGCTTAAACCGGATCTTATTAAAAATAAACATTTACTCAACCCTTGGGGCGGAGGCGGCCTTTGCCGAAGGCAAAAGTGCATCCCTGCTTTCGGCCTATATGAGGGCAAAACTGACCTTCTTATATAACTACTTTGTAAGACTTGGTTTTCTGGACAGATCGCCGGGGTTTACCCTGGCCGTTCTCGATGGGATAAATAAATTTTTCAAGTATGCCAAATTAGCGGAGCTTACCAGACAGAAGTCGGGGGACCATCACTTAAGGAGCCCTCAAGAGTGACTGATATTTCAATAATAATCGTCAATTGGAATACCAAAGAGCTGTTAAAGGATTGCCTTCATTCGGTCTATAAAACGGTGCAGGGCATCGTCTATGAAACCATCGTGGTGGATAATGCTTCCGAGGACGGAAGTGCCGAGATGCTGCGGCGGGAATTTCCCGCTGCCCATCTAATAGAGAACAAGGTAAACAGAGGATTTGGAGCAGCGAACAACCAGGCGCTGTCCATCATGAAGGGCCGTTATGCCCTGCTGCTCAATACGGATACCCTATTGACGGAAAACGCCGTCTCTTTGCTTTTCTCCTTTATGGAAGGTCGCCCGGATACGGCTATGGCTTGCGGTCAGCTTTTGAATGCCGACGGCAGCAAACAGAATTCCATCGCCGCTTTCCCCAGTCTGCTTACTCTAATGACTAATATATCCCTGCTTGAGTATTTCTGGCCGCGACGTTATCCGAGCAAGCGATATACATTTACAGAACCGGTGGAAATCGATTCCGGGATCGGGGCCTGCCTTATTGTCCGCAAACAGGCCATTGATGAAGTCGGTATGCTGGACGAACGTTACTTCTTTTTTTTCGAGGAGACGGACTGGGCCTATCGTATGAAGGTGGCAGGATGGAAGATATTCCATGTCCCACAAGCCTTTATTTACCACCTTCAGGGGCAGAGCATCGGGCGTGACGTAAGTTCCCGGATGGAGTTCTATCGCTCCCGATTCCAGTTTTTCCGCAAGTGGTACAGCTACCCTGGTTTCCTGCTTACCGGCGCGGTGATTGTGGCGCGGCTTATGATCAACTGGCTTTTTACATCTGTGGCCAATATTTTGATCTTGGGACAAAAAAAATCCCTCCGCGACAAATGGGTTGTCTATGGACAATTGTTGCTGTGGCATATTCAGGGGTGTCACGACGGACAAAAGTAATTACTGCAAAATGACAGCGGAAAAATTTTTATTGGCACAACCGGGCATAATTTGCTATGATAATCATCTGCATAAGGGACTCTGATGAATAATGAGGATACTTGGCTTTGATTACGGGAAAAAGAGGATAGGCGTTGCAGTATGTGATGAACTGGGCGTGACGGCCCAAGGGCTGGGCGTTATCGAAAGGAAGAATAAGAAAAAGGATTTTGCGGTCATAGAAAGCTATGTCCGCACCTACAATGTGGAAAAGATCGTTATCGGCTATCCTCTGAGGCTTGATGGAACGCCAGGCATCCAATGTGAAGAAGTAGATCGTTTTATTCTTTTTCTGGAGCCCCTGCTTTCCCTTCCCATCATCAGATGGGACGAGACGTTGACCACAAAAGATGCGGAAGAAATACTTAAAATAGCCAACGTGAGGGGGAAGAAAAGAAAGATGGTTGTTGATAAAATAGCTGCCGGGATGATCCTGCAGGGATATCTTGATTCTCTTGATAAATCTGGCAACAATCCCTCATGAATAAAAAAAAAATACCCATTGTTTTTTGGGCGCTTCTGGGTCTCATTTTTTTCTATTTTTCATTTTTAAGTTATGCCGAAAGTCCTCTAAGTGAAGGCCAGGCCGCTTACACTGTTGATATTCCCAAAGGGGCAAGTTTCCGCAGAATAGTCAAGCTTCTCGAACAAGCTGGGCTGGTAAAACACAAACTTCTTTTTTACCTTTTGGCTGTTTCCCAAAACGCTGCCGGCCACATAAGGGCGGGGGAATACGAGCTGGCGGTCTCCATGTCTCCCCATGAGATGCTCAGGAAAATGGTCAAAGGGCAAATCAAGGCATACCCAGTTATCTTTCCTGAAGATATTACAATGAAAGAAGCTGTCGCCCGACTTGTCACTTACAAACTGGTGGATGAGAAGGAGTTTATGAAGCTTGCGTCAAACCAGGAGTTTCTTGCCTCCCTTGGCATAGAGGGCGCCAACCTGGAAGGTTATCTATATCCTGACACGTATTTTCTTGACCGATCTATGGGAACAAGGGATATCATCAAGATTATGGTCGGCCGGTTCTGGAAAAAAGTTACTCCGGATATGCTGGCCAAATCCAAAGAATTAGGTTTTACTACTCAGGAATTCATAACTCTGGCGTCCATTATCGGTAAGGAATCTGGGAATAAGAATGAAAAACAGATCATTTCTGCCGTGTTTCATAACAGGCTTAAAAAGGGAATGAAATTGCAGAGCGATCCCACGGCAGTTTATGATCTGAATAATTTTGATGGCATCATAAAGAAGAAGCACCTTCAGAGCAACGTGCCTTACAACACCTACCGTATCAATGGACTGCCGCCTGGCCCCATCGCCAATCCCGGTATTGATTCATTGCAGGCAGCCCTTTATCCGGCGGCGGTCAATTATCTTTATTTTGTTTCCAAAAACGACGGCACCCACTTTTTTTCCTCTAACTTTACGGCCCATAATGAGGCTGTCTCAAGGTATCAGAATAAAAAAGAAAAAGAAGAAGATGCCATACCTTAATAATTGCCTCATCAAAATCCAAATAGGAGGTAACGGTCATGGTTACGGACGCAACGGAAAAAAATAAAAAAACCTCTGCGGCACTTGCCGGCGAAGGATGGGAAAGACGTGCCACCTACTGTGAGCCGCGCCTTTCCGAGCTTGTTGAAATGTATGAAGAGCTTGGTTACGAGGTTTATCTGAAACCTTTTAATCCTGACGAGGCAACGCAATGCGTTGAATGCATGAAGATCTCGCCGGAGAAATATGAAACTATATATACAAGAAAATCAGCAACGACATAGAGTAATTATTCGACGTTCATAATAAATATTTCACTTGACAATAATTTATGCTGATAATATATAGCTACATCGTAGCGGTATTGTAAATAATTTTGTGTAAAATTAATCATGGTCGCTTCTTTGAAAAAAGGTATATTTATCGCACTCTTACTATGAGGTTTGACCTCTAATGCGATTCCATTTGAACAACCTGCGCAGCTTAAAGCCATGACTGCGGAGATACTTAGAGGGGCTAAAAAATGAGGTACGCAGAGACAGGGTATAATTTAGAAATTGATCTATCCCGGGGAAACATTGAGAGGGTAGAAACTGACCCAAGATTAACTGAACTTCATCTTGGGGGTTTAGGCACTAACGCCAAGATATTATGGGATAGGGTTCCACCTGAAACTGAACCCTTTTCTCACGATAATCTACTAATATTCAGCACAGGTCTTTTCTGTGGCACTCCCGCTCCTGGCGCTAATCGTACCATTGTTACCACCTATTCTCCTCAGACCTTGTTAATGGCATATTCAATGATGGGGGGATTTTGGGCGCCAGAATTGAAGTATGCCGGTTATGACAAAGTGATCATTCGCGGCAAAGCCCCCTCCCCCAAGCTGGTTTATTTGTGGATAAACAATGACAAAGTAGAAATACGTGATGCCTCTCATTTACAGGGTAAAGGCGCGGGTGAAACAGCAGAACTCATTCGACAGGAGTTGAAGGAGCCGAAAGCCCAGGTGGCTGCTATCGGCCTGGCCGGTGAAAACAGGGTCTATATGGCTTCCATCGAGCAGGGCAGGTCCAGTGCCAGCCGACTCGGAATAGGCGCCGTTATGGGAGACAAAGGGGTAAAGGCGATAGCTGTTCGTGGAACAAAGGACGTCAATATTGCCCGACCGGCTGAATTTATGGGGCTTTGCAACGAAGCGCTGAAATATATAAAAGCCCGGGAAGAAAAGCCAATTCCAGGGGTCATGCCCATATTAGCCGGGCTTGGGTCACCGCAAGAGATGAAACTCGCTGATGAGGAGTGGCACACCCAGAATTTCATGTGGGGAAATTCCCGCACTCGGAGAAAAGACTTTTGGAACAAGGAAATCGAAGAGAAGTGGAGGGAGACTCAAGAAAATGTGCGGACGCGGTTAATAAGTTGCTATAATTGTCCGATGAAATGCGGGGCAACAATTTCCGTCCCAGGAATTTCGACCTACATGATGAAATGCTTCTCGAAACTCACCTATACAATGGCGGCCTATTCAGACCTGGATTTTGGTTTTAGAATCGCTCAACTTGCTACGGAGTATGGAGTGGACGGATTCTCAACCCCGCAGGTTATGGCCTTCGCCCTTGAGCTTTACGAAAACGGCATTTTAACTGACGATGACATGCCAGCGATGCCGTCCGATACAGAGGGGAGATTTTACTGGTTACTTGACAGAATTGTTCGGCGAGAGGGGATAGGAGATGTTTTGGCCAATGGTACTTATTGGGCGGCCCGACAGATCGGTAAGGGCGCAGAAGCATATGCTCATAATAACATTAAGAAACATGAGCAGTTGCCTCTCAAACTGGGAATGTTGAATCCCGTTTATTTCCTTATGTATTCTACCGGCGAGAAAATAAACATTACCCAAATTGAAGGGCAGTTCCCCCAGGCGCCTTTTCCTACGATGGAGGAGAGAGAAGACTTTGTAAAGGATTGGATCCAGGTTCCTGATGAAAAGTTTAAGCAATATTTGCTTGACTGGGAACCACGGGGAGAACGCTCTAATCCATATTACCCAACTGTTGACATGTCCTGTGAAATTGTTGACTGGCAAGAGAAGATGCACTACATCGATGACGCCCTCGGGATATGCGCCGGTTTGTCGTCATTTCCCCTGAAGCCTCCCTATCATATACACAATTTCCCGGCTTTCATCTCATCGGGGACCGGGATCGATATGGATGAAGCCGGGCTATCGAAAATAGCCAGGAGGAACCGAACTTTAGTTAGGGCCATTAATATAAGAAGAGGCATGAGGAGAGCTGATGAGAAGCCGCCTGAAGACCATTGGAAGAAGAGATTTCCCGAGCTTGAAGCTAAGCTCTTAGATGCTTATTACAAATTTAAGGGGTGGGATAATCAGGGTATTCCTACAACAGAGTCTTTACAGGAATTGGATTTGGCTTACGTTGCGGAAGACTTTGTGCATAGAGGGATTATAAAGAATGAGCAAAGTTAAGAAGAAAATCAAGGCAATCAAGATCGACGTTGATAAATGCAATGGTTGCCGGGCATGTGAGATGATCTGCTCTGCCTTTCACGCTAACCCAAAATATAGCAGCAATAATCCGGAGAAGGCTCGTATACGGCTGATTAGTGATCCAATAAAAGACGTATATCTTCCTGTATACGCTGGTCAGTATACCGCAGCCGAATGTACGGGCAGAGACAAATATGTGATTGACGGAAAGGAATATGACGAGTGCGGCTTCTGCAGGACTTCCTGCCCATCCAGGAAGCTTTTCAAAGAACCCGATTCCGGTCTCCCTCTAAAATGCGATATGTGTGAAGACGATCCGCCGCAAGAAAAGCCCTTGTGTGTTCAGTGGTGCCTTAATGATGCCCTGACCTACGAAGAAAAGGAAGAGGAAGTAGAAGAAGAAGTAAAGTTAGAGGACGTGGAGACAGGATTGGAATCATTGGCAGACAAATATGGATTGCAGAAGATAATAGATACCGTATCCCGAATGTCAAAGAAGGGCTAAGACATTACGGTGAAAGAAGAGGATTAAAAAAGACAGTGGAGACAGTAGCCCCCTACAAAGAGATAATAGATGTCATAAAAGCGAATGGTGGAGATGCCTTCAAAAGATGCTTTCAATGCGGATTATGCGATGTTGTTTGTCCGTGGAATAGGGTGACAACGTTCAGTATGCGCAAGTTAGTCCGAGAGGCTACGTTCGGTTTGACTGATATTGAAAGTGAAGAGATGTGGCGCTGTACTACCTGCGGGAGATGTCCTCAGCAGTGCCCCCGGGACGTAAAACAGATAGAATCCGGTGTATCCTTACGCAGGATTGCCACGGAATATGGTGTTTTCCCTCCTTCTGTCAAGCCTATCCGCACCATAAGCGGAAGTCTTGTTGGCGAAGGTAACCCCTTGAATGAAGAGCGGAAAAAGAGGACAGATTGGGCGGAAGGTCTTTCTGTAAAAACGTTCACCGAGGGGATGGAAATTTTATATTTCCCCGACTGCTACTTAAGCTATGACTCACGATTAAAGAAGGTAGCTCGAGCCACGGCCAATATCCTGAACAAGGCAGGGGTGGATTTCGGGATACTGGGCGCCAAGGAGAATTGCTGCGGAGAAAGCATCCGCAAGACGGGCGATGAGGACGTATTCAAACGCCTGGCGAAGGAAAATATCAAAACTTTTATCGACAATGGGGTGAAGAAAATCCTCGTTTCTTCCCCTCATTGCTACCATACCTTCAAAAACGAGTATCCCGAATTTATGGTGAAATTTGAGGTGGTTCATATCTCCCAATATGTATTTGCGCTTATTAATGAGGGCAGGCTTGAGCTTACCAAGGAGTATGGGAAGAAAGTTACGTGGCATGACCCCTGTTACCTGGGTCGACATAATGGCATATATGACGAACCCCGGGAGGTCTTAGGGAAGATAGCTGGTTTAGAGTTGCATGAGATGCCTGAGTCGCGGGTAAATAGTTTCTGTTGCGGAGGGGGAGGCGGCAGGATTTGGATGGAAACTCCCAAGGGTGAAAGATTATCCGACCTCAGAGTAGAACAAGCTATCGGGGTCGGGGCTCAGGTGCTGGTTACTTCCTGCCCCTACTGCATCACCAATTTTGAAGATAGCAGGTTGAACCGGGAGGGTAGTGAAGTCATAGAGATTAAGGACATCACGGAGATTCTGCAGGAAGTGATTTAGAGGAAGAAGAAGCGAAACATGCAGGAAGCGATGAGCAAATTGGATCTGGAAGGCGCCGCCTCGGACATAGTCTGCGATCGCTTTTCGGACGAGGGATGGGTCAGGACGAAAGCGTACGTGCCTCGTGAGATGCAGCTCACCATCTATGTAAATCGCCAGGAACTGGTTACCATCCTGTGCACTCCAACCAAACTGAATTGCCTTGTCCTCGGATTCCTCTACACAGCGGGAATCATCTCCGGCATGGGCGACGTGGCGAGCATGCGGGTGTGTGAGGAGGAATCGCTGGCAGATGTGATGCTGAGCACCCCCGAATATACCTTGCCAACGAAGCGGACACTTACCTCTGGCTGCGGTGGCGGTGCAATTTTCAAAACTCAGGGACAGCGGGTTGATTCGGGTCTCGTTGTTACACCTGAGGAAGTGCTGTCACTGATGAAGCAGCTTCAAGGGCAGATGGAGTTGTATCGGCTTAGTGGCGGCGTGCACGCCTCAGCTTTGTCCGATACCAGGAGCCTGCTCGTGGTGGCTGAGGATATCGGACGACATAACACCTTCGACAAGATCCAGGGCGAATGCCTATTGAGGGGGCTATCAAGCAGAGATCAACTGCTCCTGGGCACCGGTCGCGTTTCATCCGAGATGTTGCTCAAGGCAGCAGAGATGCAGATCCCGGTTGTTGTTTCGCGAACCTCGCCGACGGAGCGCGCCATTTCGCTTGCCCGTGATCTGGGCATTGCCCTGGTCGGCTATGCGCGCGGCAGCCGTCTGACGGCGTATTCCCACCCGGAGCGGCTTGGCCGCTCACCAGAAGACAGCTAACCCGGCCGAACCGGACAGTAGGGACACATCAAACCTGATGAGGTGATGGAGAGTGGAAAAAGAGCAGATTGAACAGGTTGGTAGCAGTTTCGCGGACAGAAATTTTGGAGATGTTATGGTTGTGGGCGGAGGGATCAGCGGTATTCAAGCCGCCCTCGATCTTGGCACTGCGGGTTTTAAGGTTTACCTGGTTGACAAAGCGCCATCCATTGGCGGCCATATGGCCCAGCTTGACAAGACCTTTCCCACCAATGACTGCTCCATGTGAATACTCTCGCCCAAACTGGTCGAGGTCGGCCGGCATCCCAATATAGAGGTCCTGACCTATACTGAAGTTGACAGTGTAGAAGGGGAAGCAGGAAACTTCAAGGCAACCCTGGTTAAAAAGCCCAGATATATTATCGAGAGCAAATGCACGGGTTGCACTACCTGTGTAGAATACTGCCCAATCAAGTACCCTGATCAATTTAATCAAGACATATCGCAGAATAAAGCCGTCCATATATACTTCGCTCAGGCAATTCCCCTGGTCACGTATATAGATGAAAGCTGTATTTACCTTAAAGAGAAGAAATGTCGTATTTGCGAAGCAGTATGTAAGAATAAGGCCATAGATTTCAATCAAGCGCCTGAGAAGGTGGAAGTAAATGTAGGGGCAATAATTCTGTCTCCGGGCTATGAGCCATTTGATCCGAAGGTGAAGGAGGAATATCGATACGGACAATTTGTAAACGTGGTTACCAGCGTGGACTATGAACGGCTGTTATGCGCCACCGGGCCATACGAAGGTGAGATAAGACGTATATCCGACAAGCAGCATCCCCATAAAATAGCCTGGATTCAATGCGTCGGTTCCCGGCGGGTTACCCCGGGGGAAAACAGTTATTGCTCGGCCGTATGCTGCGCCTATACCCAGAAACAGGTGATTTTGACAAAAGAACATGACGCAGAGACCCAGTGTACGATATTCCATAACGATATTCGTTCCTATGGAAAGGATTTTGAGCGATTTTACGAAAGGGCGGAGAAACTTCCCGGTGTTCGATTTTTCAGAAGCTACACGTCAATAGTAAAAGAGCACCCGGAAACCAAGAATGTAACCATAGGGTATTCTACACCCGACGCTGGAGTAAAAGAAGAAGAATTCGATATGGTGGTGCTGTCCGTTGGATTGAACCCTCCTCGTGACTTTAAGTGCCTGGCAGAAAGGTTCGGCATTGAGCTCAATTCTTACGGATTCTGTAAAACCAATGCTGTTAATCCTATGGAGACCTCTCGCCCGGGCATTCTTATAAGCGGGGCCTTCCAAGGTCCTACAGATATTCCCGAGTCGGTTTTTGCCGCCAGCGGGGCCGGCTCCCAATGTGGTGAACTCCTTGACTACCGGCGAGGGAAGCTGGCCAAGGAAAGGATATATCCGCTGGAAAGGGATGCCTCCAAAGAGGAACCGAGGATAGGAGTTTTTGTGTGTCATTGCGGGGCTAATATCGGCAGGATAGTAAGTGTTCCTTCCACCGTTGAATATGCCCTGACCTTACCCAATGTTGTCTACGCTCAGGAACAGCTATTTTCCTGCGCTACTAATTGTGCCAAAGAAATAACAGACCTGGCAAAGGAAAAAGGGCTCAATCGCGTGGTTGTCGCCGCCTGTAGCCCCAGGACCCTTGAACCGCTATTCCGGGACACCCTCCGGGAGGCGGGAATCAATCAATATTATTTAGACATGGCAAATATTAGGGAACATTGTTCCTGGGTCCACGCGAAGGAAAAGGAAGAGGCCACCGAAAAGGCAAAGGATATCATACGGATGTCGGTAGCCCGCACGTGCCATTTGGAGGCCTTAGAGGAATTTGACCTGCCGGTCAACAAGACGGCGTTAGTGGTAGGCGGCGGTATAGCCGGCATGACGTGTGCTCTCTCCATAGCGAATCAGGGACATGAGGTTTCCCTGGTGGAAAAGGATACAGACCTGGGGGGGACGGCGCGAAGGATTCATTCCACCCTGGAAGGGCTGGATGTTCAGGCCTATTTGCGTGATATTGTGCGCAAGGTTTATCAGCACCCCTTAATACATGTATATACTGAAGCTGCCATCACCGAGGCTACGGGTTATGTGGGGAATTTCGTCACATGGGTGAAGTCAGACAGAGGCGTCACAGAGATAAAACATGGAGCAGCCGTTATCGCTATAGGCGCTGACGTATATAAACCCACCGAATACCTTTATGGAGAAGATGACAGGGTAATGACCCACCTGGAGTTGGAGGAGCAGATCGCCAAGAGATCAGAAGGGGTGATGAACGCCGAGAGTCTGGTGATGATACAATGCGTAGGCTGCAGAAATGAAGACAGAAATTACTGCAGCAGGATATGTTGCAGTGAGTCTGTAAAGAACGCTTTGAAATTGAAAGAGATGAACCCCCGGATGGATATTTACATCCTCTTTCGGGATATGATGACCTATGGGCTTAGTGAGGATTATTACCGGGAAGCGTCCAATAAAGATGTAAAATTCATACGCTATGAGTCTCAGGATAAACCTCAGGTAGAAGTTGTTAAAGAGGGCGGCAAGAGCATTCTAAGGGTTACCTTGCCGGATTATATTTTAGGGAAGAAGCTTCAAATAGACGCTGATATACTTGCTTTGGCGGCGGCCGTTATTCCCTCTGCCGGAACCGGCGAAGTAGCCGGATTATTCAAGGTCTCTTTGGGGCCGGATATTTTTTTCAAGGAGGCCCATGCCAAATTACGGCCCGTTGAGTTTGCTACAGATGGCGTTTATCTCTGCGGCATGGCTCACTATCCCAAGCCTATATCGGAAACGATTAACCAGGCTTATGGGGCTGCAGGCCGGGTTTTAACCCTTCTTTCCCATGATACAGTCACAGCCTCCGGCTCTGTTTGCGCCGTGGATGAGAATAAGTGTATTTCCTGTGGGGCATGCATCACCGTTTGCGCCTATGGCGCCATAGAGTTTCGTAAAACGCCACAGGGCAGAAAAGCCACGGTTAATCCTGTCCTCTGCAAAGGAGATGGCCTCTGCAATACCGTGTGCCCCACAGCGGCCATTTCACTCAAGCACTTTACCGATGAAGAGCTCTTGAGCCAAATTGACGCGGCGATTCCAGAGGAAGAGATCATCCGGCAATTGGCGGTTGGAGATGTGTAGAAGCATATGAAAGAAAGTGAGAACGAATGAGTTCAGGACTTACATTTAAACCAAGAATATTAGGTTTTGTGTGCCAGTGGTGAGGATACGGCGCTGCTGACCTGGCTGGAGTTTCCAGACTGCAATATACCTCTGAAATAAGGCTTATACGCGTTATGTGCACAGGCAGAGTCGACCTGGCGTTTGTACTCCGGGCTTTCTCAAATGGAATGGATGGGGTGTTTATCGGCGGTTGCCGTTTAAATGAATGTAATTATATTACACATGGAAATTACCATGCATTAAGCATGGTGCTTCTATGTAGAAAGATAATGGAACACATAGGGCTGAACCCAGAAAGGTTAAGGATCGAATTTATGTCTAGCGGTGAAGGAATCCTTTTTGCCGAAGTTATGAATGATTTTGGCAACAAGGTAAAGAAGTTAGGGCCTCTTGGCAAAGGCGAAGGGATAGACAAAAATACATTAAAGGCCAAACTTGAGGCTGTTACACAGCTAATCCCCTACATCAGGCTGGTGGAAAGGGAGAGGCTGAGAGTATCTTTTAAATCGGAAGAAGAGTATAATAAATATTTTACCAGTGATGAGGTAAACGCGCTATTTAATGAATTAATTGTAGATAAATTGGCAATAAGCCAAATTATGTTACTCCTGCGGGAAAGACCCCTTTCGACTGGTAAAATCTGTGAAATTTTAGGCCTAACCCCGTCTGAAGTTTCAAGACACATGAATAGTTCATCGAGGCAAGGATTAGTCAGGTACGATGAAAGCCGGAAATGCTTTGCTCTCGCCTAAGGTGAAATTTTCATGATGGCGCCAGTCACAAAGGATGATGAAAGTTCCCTCCCCCTTCCCCCTCCCTCAAAGGGGAGGGGGAAGGGGGAGGGTGAAAGATATTTTCGACTGAAAGAGCAGGAAAGAAGATTAGGACAGTGTCTATGGTGAACGAGAGAATCGATCAGATTATTGATAAACATCAGGGCGAAGCCAGTTCACTAATTCAGGTATTACTGGAGATTCAGAGTGAAAATCATTGGCTTCCTAAGGAGGCATTAGAGAGGGTCAGCGAAAGATTACAGGTTCCATTAACCAGGATACAGCATATAGCTACCTTTTATAAAGCCTTTAGTTTAATTCCTAAAGGACGTCATGAAATTCACATTTGTATGGGTACCGCCTGTCATGTTCGTGGTGCGACGCGTGTCCTCGACACGGTGCAAGACCTAACCGGAATTAAACCTGGCGAAACGGACTTGGATTTGAAGTTCAGCCTGGAGACTGTTAACTGTCTCGGCTGCTGTGCTTTAGGACCGGTGATGGAAATCGGTGGGAAGACTCACGGTAAGATGGCGCCGGCCAAGACGGCAGAGGTGTTAAAAAACTATAATTAAGGAAAAAAATGTCGCGGATAAACTCACCCGCTGAATTGAAAGAACTCAGGCAAGGCATCCTGTCGAAAAGAGACCCAAATAAACCTTGTATTACCCTCTGTTCCGGATCTGCTTGCCATGCTTCCGGTAGCAAGGAGGTCGCGCTCCGTATTGAAGAGGAGCTTGAAAAACAAGGCTTAAGGGGTTCGGCGGACATCAGGAAGACTGGTTGCCATGGTTTTTGCGAGAGGGGTCCTATTATAGTTATTCACCCTGAAGAAATATGTTATTTACAAATAGAGCCTAAAGATATTCCTGAAATTTTCTCCCAGACGATAAAGGAAAAGAAGATTATAGAGCGTTTACTCTATACCGATCCCGGCACCAATGAAAAGATAATTCATGAATCGGAAATCCCCTTTTACAAGAACCAAAAGCGGCTTGTTTTCGGTTCCAACGGTAGTATTGACCCGAAGAGCATCGATGATTATCTGGCACTTGGCGGTTATTCCGCGTTAGCCAAGGTTCTTTCCGGGATGACCCCCGGGCAAGTGTTGGAGGAAGTCAAAAAATCCAACCTGAGAGGGAGAGGCGGCGGCGGCTTTCCCACGGGGAGGAAGTGGGAAGAATCTCGCAACGCCCCCGGCGAGATAAAATATGTGATCGTCAATGCAGACGAGGGGGACCCGGGAGCCTATATGGATAGGAGCCTTCTCGAGGGGAATCCTCACTCAGTCCTCGAGGGGTTGATCATCGGAGCCTATACCATCGGCTCCCACGAGGGCTATATTTACGTTCGACAGGAATACCCCTTAGCGGTAGAGAATGTGACCATCGCTATCAAGAAGGCTGAGGAGTACGGTTTGCTGGGGAGAAACATCCTTGGCTCAGGCTTTGATTTCACTGTTGACGTGCACCAAGGGGCCGGCGCGTTCGTTTGCGGTGAATCGAGCGCTTTGATGACGGCCTTGGAAGGCAGGGCAGGAGAGCCAAGACCGAAATATATCCACACCGCCGTCAGGGGAGTTTGGGAGAGACCCAGCGTTTTGAACAATGTTGAGACCTGGGCGAATGTGCCTCTTATCATTAATAATGGCGCTGACTGGTTTGCTCAACTTGGAACGGAAAAAAGCAAGGGCACGAAGATTTTCTCCCTGGTCGGTAAGATAACAAATACGGGCCTTGTGGAAGTGCCCATGGGCATGCCCTTAAGAGATATTATCTACAAGATAGGCGGTGGAATCCCTGGAGGCAAGCGGTTCAAAGCCGTGCAGACCGGGGGACCGTCGGGAGGATGTATACCCGAGGAACTGTTAGATTTGGAAGTTGGTTTTGATGAACTCACCAAGGCCGGTTCAATGATGGGGTCAGGTGGGATGATTGTCATGGATGAAGATACCTGTATGGTTGATGTAGCCAGGTACTTCCTCGACTTCCTCACAGATGAATCGTGCGGCAAATGCGTCCCATGCCGCGAAGGCATGAGACAGATGCTTAAAATTCTCACTAATATCACCAAAGGAAAGGGAAGAGAGGGCGACATCGAACTTTTGGAGCAGCTATCCGAGGTAGCCAGCGAAGCCTCGCTGTGTGCTTTAGGCAGGACTGCCCCTAACCCGTTTCTCAGCACGTTACGATATTTTAGAGATGAGTATGAGGCGCACATCAAGGAGAAAAAGTGCCCGGCTTATTCCTGCAAGGAGCTGGTCGCTTACCATATTGACCCGAATAAGTGCCAGGCCTGTATGATTTGCCTAAGGCAATGCCCTGCCGAGGCGGTTATAGGCGGCAAGAACAAGGTCCATGTAGTTGACCAGGAGAAATGCACAAAGTGCGGAACCTGCTTTGAAGTTTGCCCCACTCGCTTTGGCGCGGTGCAGAAGATTTCCGGCGAGCCAGTTCCATCTCCTATCCCTGTAGAAGAAAGAATTATAATCAGAAAGAGCAAATAAGAAATGAGTGAAATCCTTTTACAGATTGACGGAAAAGAAGTTGGAGCAAGTGAAGGGATGACCCTTTTAGAGGCAGCACAAAAGGTGGGAATAGTGATTCCGACAATTTGTCACCACGAGAAATTAGAACCTTATGGGGGTTGCCGGATTTGCACAGTGGAAGTAGAAAATTACGGCTGGACAAAACTCGTTGCCGCCTGTATTTACCCAGTGGAAAAAAATCTGGTTGTACGAACAAGATCTAAAAAGATAGATAGGATTCGCAGGATGATCTTAGAGCTATTGCTGGCTCATGCTCCAAATGCTATAGAATTGCGGGATTTGGCTCAAGAATATGGAGCAGACAAAGACCGTTTTGAAAAAGAGGCCTCCTTTTGCATTCATTGTGGTCTATGCGTAAGATACTGTGCTGAGGTCAAGAAGAAGAACGCTGTTGGATTTGTTGACAGAGGAACAAGGCGAGAGATATGTTTCATCCCAGAGATATCATCTAAGGAGTGCTGGAACTGCAAAGAATGTTTTCCGCTTTGTCCTACGGAGGCGCTACAGGCAGCTTTCGTATTAACCAAAGCGCTATATTCTGAGAAATAGATAAGCAGCGGCGCTTTTGGAACTGTAAGAAGGAGGGGAATTTAAGATGATAGTAGCTGGAATAGATTGTGGAGCAAAGAACACGAAGACGGCTATCCTGAAGGATGGCCAGATAATCGGGAAGGGCTTGGTCCTGACAGGCTTTGACCAGGGCAAGGCGGTGAGCTACTCACTGGAGCGGGCGCTGAAGGCAGCCGGGATTAGCCGGAGTGATATCGGCAAAATAGGCGGCACGGGATCGGGCAAGAGGTCGATTGCCGTGATGGACGTAGAGGTGAACGACATAAAGGCGATGGCGAAGGCGGCTAACTACTTTTTTCCGAATTCCCGGACGGTAACAGATGTGGGGGCGGAAGAAGGTCGAGCGGTGAAGATAGATGAGAGGGGCGGCGTGGTCGATTTTGCGATTAACGAGAAGTGTGCTGCCGGCGCCGGCGCCTTTATCGAAGCGATGAGTCGCGCCTTGGAGCGAAAGCTGGAAGATATGGGCCCCTTGGCATTACAGTCGGACAAGGAGATACCTATGAATGCCCAGTGCGCCATATTTGCCGAGTCTGAGGTTGTGGGCTTGATCCATGCGAAGACGGAGATACAGGACATAAGCAAGGCGATACATGACGCGATGGCCAGCCGCATCGTATCGATGATCCGCCGGGTTGGCGTTAATGAGGATGTGGTCATGATCGGGGGCGTGGGCCGTAACCCCGGGTTCATTTCGGCTATGAAGCGGGAGTTGAGTATAGGCGTTCTTTACGTTCCTGATGAGCCGGAGTTTGGCACTGCGGTTGGGGCTGCGTTAGTAGCGGCGGAACAGATCTAACGGGTAAAAGGATAACGGAATTAAAATTTCGGAGGAAATAGAGATGGAGGAAGAGAAGGAGCAAGAATTCTGGAGATGGACGGAGTCCAACTGGAATAATCCTGATATTGACTGGAAGAAAGCGCAGTACATAACCTGCGGCATAGACGTTGGGTCGGTGAGTTCGCAGTCGGTGGTAATGGCGGACGGTGAGATCTTCGCATACGGGAACATGCGGACGGGCTCGGATAGTCCGAACAGTGCCTTGAATGCCCTGACTTACGCATTGGAGTTGACGGACATGCCCCAAGACAGGCTGGATTACTGCATAGGGACTGGTTATGGGCGGGTGAATGTTCCTTTTGCGGATCGGTCGATTACAGAGATAGCCTGTCATGCGCGGGGAGCTAATTTCATTTATGGGCCACAGGTCAGGACGGTACTGGATGTAGGCGGCCAGGACATCAAGGCGATCCAGTGCGACGAGAAGGGTAAGGTGACGAACTTTCTGATGAACGACAAGTGTGCGGCGGGCACCGGCCGGGGCATGGAGGTATTTGCCGACTTGCTGGGCGTGCCGATCAACGATGTAGGGGATCGTTCCTTCCAGGTAAAGGAGGAGCCTCAGGCGGTATCGAGCACCTGCGTGGTATATGCGAAGTCGGAGGCGACAGGCTTGCTGCGAAAGGGATGGACGGCGGAAGAAGTGCTTGCTGCTTATTGCCGGGCGATGGCGGAGCGGATATATTCGTTAGTAGAGCGGGTCGGGGTTACGCCGGAGTTTGCGGTGACAGGCGGCATGGCGAAGAACCGCGGCGTTATGGAGCGGTTGATGCCGATGATCGGTATGGAGCGGATGAAGACGAAGTGGGACACCCAGATAGCAGGAGGCGTCGGAGCCGCTTTATTCGGTTATGCCCTCTGCAAGCAGGGCAAAGGCAGGCAGAAATAGTTGAAATCATACAGAGAGCTATGGTTAACGGGGCAATAAATCTTCCACGCCCCTTGCCATACATCTGGTGACATAAAAAAAGTAGGAGGTGATTTCATGTTGGCGAATTACGGATATAAGGACGCGTCGGGCGATTTTTTTGTTACTCTTGATACGGATAAGTGCGATGGCTGCGGAGCCTGTGTCCCGGCTTGCCCGGCGCAGGTATTTGCAACGATGGATGAGGATCCGAATGACCCGCTCCGGGAAGAGCCGGTTGCCATCGTTGCCAAAGATAAAACGAAGAAGTTGAAATACGAATGCAATCCCTGCAAGCCCCCCTCCAACAGGCCTCCTCTTCCCTGCATGGTAGCCTGTCCTAAGGGCGCTATTTCTCATTCCTGGTGATGCCTTCCAGGCATTAGGGGACTTTTAATGTTTTTATCACTTGTTTCTAATGTTAAATTCAGAAGGAGAGGGTTTACGGTATGAGTCAGATAAGACTTGCGGTTAATGGACAAACGGTTGAAGCGCCGGCCAGCGCCACTATCCTCGAAGCAGTCAGAGGGGCGGGGATATATATCCCTACACTCTGTTCTCATCCCGACTTGCCGCCGGGAAAGGAAGTTTCTGCCGTACCGGTGGTTTACCAGGGAAGCAGGAGACTGGAAAATACCTTGCCCGATGAGCCGGCCAAGGGATGCAACCTGTGCATAGTTGAGGTTGAAGGCGAATCCGAGCCGGTAAATTCCTGCTCCACGGAAGTGCGGGAAGGTATGATCGTCGTAACGGAAAATGACCGGCTTAAGACACAGAGGCAGTACAACCTTGTGCCGATTCTCAACCGTCACCGCCATGCCTGTCTTACCTGCGCCCAGCAAAACGGCTGCAGCCGCACCCAGTGTTCTTCCAATGTTCCGGAAAACGAGCGCTGCTGCCCCCTCCTGGGACATTGCGAACTGCAGAGGGTGGCCAATTATGTAGGGATTTGCGGCGCCGTTACAAAATGGATACCTACGGAATATCCGGTTTTCAAGGACGATCCCCTCTATGAGAGAGATTACAACCTTTGTATCGGCTGCACCCGATGCGTGCGCGCCTGTCGTGATTTGCGCGGCATCGAGGCGCTGGGATTTATTTATGATGAAAAGGGACAAATCCAGATTGGGACGATAGCCGAGAGCCTTGGGGTCTCTGGGTGCAAGTTCTGTACGGCCTGCGTGGACGCCTGTCCCACCGGCGCTTTAATTGACAAAGGGGTGCGTTCTGGCAAGGAGGAAGAGGACCTTGTCCCCTGCAAAGAAGCCTGTCCAGCCCATATTGATATACCCGGTTATCTGCGTTTGATTGCCGCCGGTAAGGCCGATGAGGCAAATGCCGTAATACGGGAAAAGGTGCCTTTACCGGGAATATTAGGCAGGGTCTGTATTCATCCCTGTGAGGAAGTCTGCCGGAGGGGGCAGGTAAATGAGCCCATTTCAATCTGTCTCTTGAAGAGGTACGCGGCGGACCGTGAGAAAGGACTCTGGAGTCAGGCATCCGAAAGTAAGGCGCATACAGGTAAAAAGGTGGCCGTTGTCGGATCCGGTCCTGCGGGGCTTACGGCAGCTTTTTATTTGAAGAAACAGGGACACGGTGTCACAGTTTTTGAGGCGAGAAACAATGCTGGAGGCATGATGCGTTACGGAGTTCCTGCCTACCGTCTCCCCCGCAATGAGGTGGACGAAGAGATAAAGAACATTTTGGATATAGGCATTGAATTCCTGCCAAATCAGAAATTAGGCAGTGATTTTACCTTGAGTAAACTTGGAGACGAGGGGTTTGATGCCGTGTTTCTCGGTATCGGCGCCCAGTTGAGCCGCCGTATTCCGCTGGAAGGTTCGGAACTGCCTGATGTTCTGTGGGGTGTGGATTTTCTTGGTCAGGTGGCGGACGGTGTCGAAGTGCAACTGAAAAACAGGGTTATCGTCATCGGTGGCGGTAACGTGGCCATTGATGTAGCCCTCTCTGCTTTCAGGTGCGGAGCAAAAGAGGTCGTCATGGCCTGTCTGGAGGCGGTGGAAGAGATGCCCGCCCATTCCTGGGAGGTGGAAAGCGCGCTTGAGGAGGGAGT
Source organism: Syntrophales bacterium (assembly GCA_035283845.1). Taxonomy (GTDB): domain Bacteria; phylum Desulfobacterota; class Syntrophia; order Syntrophales; family JACQWR01; genus DATESZ01. Next base: position 35,019 of record DATESZ010000015.1, read on the forward strand.
GCAGTTGATGCCATCCTGGGGGCCGAAGAGAATCATGAGTGAGAACGGACGGGTAACCGGTATAGAGCTGGTTCGCTGCACCTCCGTGTTCGATGACCAGAAAAGATTCAACCCGGATTTTGACCAAACAGTACTTAAAGTTGTACAAGGCGATCAGGTGATCCTTGCTATCGGTCAGGCTTCCGATCTATCCTGCCTGGAGGCAGAAAACGCAATCTCCAAAAACCGGGGGCTGATTGTCGTCAATCAGGAAACCATGGAAACGGGGAAGAAGGGCGTTTATTCCGGCGGTGATGTGGTTTCCGTTCCTGGAGCGATTATCCACGCCATTGCGGCGGGACGGAATGCCGCCTCTTCCATTGATAAGTCACTGGGAGGCGGAGGGGTAATTGATGAGGTTCTCTTTGCCCGCGGTCCGGCAAACCCCCGCATAGGCCGTGATGAAGACTTTGTCTCATGGCGGCGGATAAAAGCCGCCGAACTGGAAATTCAGGGGAGACGTGCAGGCTTTCAGGAGATCTGCCTGGGGTTTGATGACTATCAGGCTGTGGCCGAGGCTAAACGCTGCCTACAGTGCGACCTGCGTCTTCAAATGGGATGCAATCCGGCTCCGCCTTCCAACGTGCTGGCCTTCAACGAAGAGAACATAAACAAGGCCCCTGAGGATGAAGGGGTTTACCGGCTTCTTGATGAGAACCAGAATGTCCTTGCCATTAAAGGGACGCCCACTCTGAAAAAATCTCTGCTGGAGGCCTTAAATGAGAATGACAAGGCTGCCTGGTTCGAAGTTGAAAAAGACAAAATGTATTCCAAAAGAGAGAGCGAGATGATCCAGCACTACCTTCAGGAACACGGAGAGATGCCGGGCGGCGGCGCGTCCGAGCTGGATGATCTCTTCTAAAGATCAATGTCAATAGTTTTTTAACTCCTTAAGATATCTTTATTTCTTTTATAAAGATATATAAATATGCTAAGAATGTCGGGAAATAGCCATAGCAAAGGAGGCAACCATGTACCGCTATAAACGTCTTTTGGTGGGGATTGAATTTCGTGTGAATGATGAAACTACTATTCGCTACGCATCAATGAGCAGCCGGCTGGCACGATCAGAAAAAGTCTATTTCGTCCATGTGGTACGCAGTTTAGATAGTGTTCCCGAGTACCTTCGCGCCGAATATTCAAATTCATCAGAACCAGTTGACGAATTTATAAAACATCAAATGGAAAAGCTGGTCGCTAAATACTTTGATGGTCACTGTGACACTGAACTGGAATATGAGGTTACCGAGGATTCGCCGCTCCTTGGATTGTTGCGTCTGATAAAACAAAAGGGAATTGATCTTGTGGTGATGGGCAGAAATCGTGACCCTAAGGAAGATTTAAGGCTTTGTATAAAACTCACGCGAAAAGCATCCTGCTCAGTACTCACTGTCCCTGGAGGAGCCGAGCCTAAACTGAATAACATTCTGGTTGCGGTAGATTTCTCAGAACATTCAGCAGACGCAATGGAAGTAGGGATTGCCTGTGCTTGTGCAGCCGGTATCTCACGCATTCAATGTCTTCATGTCTATCACGTTCCGGCGGGTTATCAAAAAACCGGAAAGACATACGATGAATTTGGCGAGATCATGAAAAGAAACGCCGAGAAAGATTTCCAAAAATTTATTGCAAACATAGACTGTAAGGGGATCTCAGTAACCCAAGACTGTAAGGGGATCTCAGTAACCCCCACTTTCAAATTAGAACAACATCAAACCGCTAAGGCGATTGAAGAGACCATTGAAGAGAACAACATAGACCTCGTTGTTATGGGTACCCGGGGTGTAGGAACGTTTGCAGGATTGTTATTGGGCAACGTAACGAAGGCATTAATCAAAAGAACGGCAATACCCTTGGTGGCAGTAAAACGTAAGGGAACAGTAGACGTGATGGAGGCTCTGATTAACCTATAATCTCATCTGAAGAATAGATACCAGATGACAGCAAAAATGGGGATCAGGATCGGGATGGAATATTTCACCATGTAGCCTATGAAAGTCGGAACTTTTACGTCGGCCTGTTCCGCAATGGATTTCACCATGAAATTCGGACCATTTCCTATGTAGGTATTCGCCCCGAACAGGACGGCGCCCGCGGAAATGGCCTGTATGTACCTCCATGATTCAGCCGTTACCGGCTGCACCGCCGACGATGTAAGCGTCTGGATGTGGACCAGTTCATTGGGAGAAAGCGCCCCCAGCATGGCCTTCATGTGCATTGCATTATCCATATTCAAGCCATGGAGACCAAAAGCGGCGCTTAAATAATTCAAATAGGTCGGCGCATTATCCAGAAAGCTCGATAGTATGCCCGATCCCCAATAAAATTGGGCAGGGGCCGTAATGCCAAGCTTCCCGGCATTCAATTCGAGCCAATCCAGACAAGGAACCATGGTGGAAAATATTCCGGCAAATAAGATGGCCACCTCTTTTATCGGAATAAAGTTAAAGTCATTTCGTTCATGAACCTCTCTTTTTGTCGAAAAGTAACTGGCGGCGGCGGCGGCGATCATCGCCATTTCACGGATCGGTTCTGACAAAAAAACAGCGCCGATAATCACCAGCAGGAAAATTACATTATGCAAACCCTGTACGTCGGGATGTTCTCCTTCTTCTTCCACTTCGCGCTCTAATTCATCAGGCATTTTCTTGTAATTATATCTATCGATGATATAGAAAACCAGCAGCACGGCAGAAACGGCAAATAACCATATATGCCACACCCGGCCAATCACCCAGAAGAAAGGCACGCCTTTGAGATAACCAAGGAAAAGGGGTGGATCACCGATTGGTGTTAGCATACCTCCGATGTTGGATACGATAAAGATGAAAAATACAACATGGTATCCCGCTATCCGGTACTTATTCGTTCTGATATATGGCCTGATGAGAACCATTGAAGCCCCCGTCGTTCCAAGCAAATTGGAAATGACGGCCCCGATGGCCAGCAGCATAACATTGGCAAGGGGCGTTGATCTCCCCTTTATTCTTATGTGAATCCCCCCCGACACCACGAAAAGGGAGCCAATCAATGCCATAAAACTGAAATATTCAACAGCCGTTCCCAGCATCCTCGGACCATTATGCAAGATAAAGAAATAGTAAATCACGGAAATGGCCCCCAAGCCAAAGGAGACCAACGGATATTTCTCTCCCCACCAGCGGGCGCTGATAAACGGAACCATGGCGATTGCAAGAAGAAGTAAAATGAATGGGGTGAGCATGGCCGGGTTAACAGGCATGATCTCATATTCTATCGCCGAGGCATCCTGTACCCATGCAAAAAGAGAAAGGAAAGCGACCAGCAAAGGGGAACTTAAAACCGTTTTTTTCATCTCATCTTACTACACCTTTCAGGAGTCTTCTGATAATTTCCGATATGAGCGGGACAGACGATAAGGTCGCCTTATAGTTTAAGCTCCCACTATTTGCAACTATTTTTTTCGGACATAAATTGTCCTTGACATCCGCAACAATTTATAATTTACTTCCGCGCTTACTTTGGGGGTAAAGGGACAAAATGAGGGCTTTGGAAATCCTATTCCTTTGCACTCAAGATGTTTTTCCCGCTGCCGGAATCTGATTTCCCGGTCGTGCCAGGTTCTAAAATGGATCGGGGCTTGAGATGAAGATTAACATCCTGAACATACCTGATGAGGGTCTGAATATCAGCTTTTCCCTCGCAGAAGATGCGTTTTACGGCCTGCTGCCGGAAAAGAAAAAACTTGATTTTTCTTTCCGGCAGGTTGACGTGTCCGGTTTTATAAGGAAAGTGCGTGACAACATCTTTTTTGCGGGCAACCTGGAAACGGTTCTGGAAACCCAATGTTGCCGCTGCCTTGAGGAGGCTTATATGCCCTTAAAGGCTGAATTCAGTCATACCCTGCTGCCGGAAGCCGGAACATTAAAAGAGAAAATCGAGTTGAAGGCGGAAGACCTTGAAGTGGGTTATTATTCCGGGGAAGTGATTGATCTGGTCCCGATTATATTGGAACAGATTCTGCTGCAGGCGCCGATGAAGATACTTTGCAACGAGTCCTGCAAGGGCCTTTGTTTACATTGCGGTATCAATCTGAATGTGGCAAGCTGTGACTGCCGCAGCGGTCTTATAGACGGGCGCTTATCAGTGTTGAAACATTTTAAGGTATCATAAATCTGTAAAGTAACAACAAAAATACTGACGGCGGTAGGGTTAAAAGCCGTCAAATTTTTATTAGAGAGGAGTAAAGGAAATGGCAAATCCTGTAAAAAGACATTCCAAGACGAGAAGAAACACGAGACGGGCACATGATTTTCTGACGGCTCCCACGGTAAATGCCTGTCCCCAGTGCGGGCAGCCCAAGCTACCCCATCGTGTATGTTCAAACTGCGGAACTTACAAAGGACGGGAAGTTTTGCCTTTGGAAAAGACTTCCTGATTCAATCAGCCGGTCTGATTGATCGAGGCTTTAGGCAATGGGTGCCGAACCGTGCCTAAGCTGCAAGCGATATGAAACAAAAAACAAAAATAGCTCTTATTACCGGTTCTTCAAGGGGAATAGGCAGGGCTGTTGCCGTGAAACTTGCAGAAACCGGTATTTTTGTATATATGAACTACCGTCAGAACGAGGGGGCAGCAAAGCAGGCCCTCGCCGCGGTAATGGAGCGTGGGGGCGCAGGTGAGCTTTGTCCCTTTGATGTGGCCGACCTTTCAGCCACAAAGGAAGCCGTAAAAAAAATCATCATGGATAAGGGAAGGTTGGACATTCTTGTCAATAACGCCGGTTTCACGGTCGACGGACTTGTCGTACGGATGAAAGAGGCGGACTGGGAAAAGCTGATCGATATCAACCTCAAGGGAGTATTTAACTGCATTCAGGCCGTCAGCCGGCAAATGATGAAGCAGCGATGGGGGCGTATAGTAAATATTGCTTCCGTTGTCGCCGAAGCGGGCAATGCCGGTCAGGTAGCCTATTCGGCCGCCAAGGCGGGCGTCCTGGGTCTGACTAAATCCTTAGCGCGGGAGTTAGGAGGAAGAAATATATGCGTCAATGCCCTGTCACCGGGACTTATCGAGACGGACATGACTGCTTTTTTGACTGACGAGAACAGGAAGAAGCTCATAGAGCATATACCGCTCGGAAGACCTGGCACACCAGAAGATATAGCAGGAGTGATTGCCTTTCTTGTCTCTCCGCAGGCGGACTATATTACCGGCCAAGTGATACGCGTTAATGGCGGCCTTTACATGTGACGAAGCCAATAAAAACCGGCATTTCAAGGAATTCATCATTACTAACCATAAGAGAGGGAACATGGACATCAAAGAAAAGGTCATAGAAGTTATTATGGAGCAACTGGATATTACAAGGGAGCAATGCGTGCCGGAGGCGTCCTTCATAAATGATCTGGGAGCCGATTCCCTCGATTTGATGGAATTGATCATGGAAATGGAAGAAATTTTTGGTGTGGAGATCTCCGACGAAGAGTTGCAGAATCTTCGTACCATTCAGGATGTCATTGATTATATCAGGATCAGGGAAGTTAAATAGATTTCAAGGGAGACGGTCTATCAATTGCAGCGGCGGGTTGTTATAACAGGTTTCGGCGCTGTGACGCCCCTTGGCAACACTGTTCGTGAAACCTGGGAGGCTCTCTGCGCAGGCAAATCGGGAATCGGGGAAATAACAAAATTCGACACCCGGGACTTCGATACAAAAATTGCCGGTGAGATCAAGAATTTTGATCCGCTGTCATTCGTAAATAAAAAAGAACTGCGCCGTCTCGACGATTTCATTATCTACGCCCTCGCGTCCGCCGAAATGGCGGTGTCGGATGCGGCTTTAAGCATAAACGACACCAATGCCGAGAGGGTTGGGGTATACATCGGTTCGGCCATCGGCGGACTGGGGACTATGGAAAAAGAGAAAGAACAGTTGTTGCGCTGCGGCCCCAGTAAAATGTCGCCCTTCACCATTCCCTCTGTGCTGGCGAACCTCGGCGCCGGTCACGTATCGATTAGACTCCGGGCTAAGGGGCCTGTTAGCTGCAGCGTCACGGCCTGTGCCTCCGGCACTTGCGCCATTGGAGATGCCTCACGGACGATTGCCGGCGGCTTCGCCGATGTGATGATCGCCGGTGGCGTCGATGCAGCCGTCACTCCCCTGTGCGTTGCCGGCTTTAATGCCATGAGGGCTATCTCCATAAATAATGCAGAGCCGGAAAGAGCCAGCCGGCCCTTTGACGAACATCGGGATGGTTTCGTCATCAGCGAAGGCTGCGGCCTTGTAGTATTGGAAGATCTGTCGGCGGCCCGTCAAAGGGGAGCAAGGATATATGCAGAGATTATCGGCTACGGATTGACCAGCGACGCTTTTCATTTTGCGTCCCCCCCCCGGGGGCATGAAGGCGCCGCAAGGTCCATTAAGGCTGCTCTCGCCGAGGCGGGGATAGACCCCGCAGAGGTGGATTACATCAATGCCCACGGCACTTCCACGCAGGTGAACGACCTGTATGAAACTGAGGCTATAAAAGCAGTCTTCGGCGAACACAGCAAAGTTCTTGCCGTCAGTTCCACGAAGTCCATGACAGGGCATCTCCTGGGCGCCGCCGGCGCTGTAGAGGCCATCATTGCCGCCAAGGCCATCTGTGAGGGGCTTATTCCGCCCACCATAAACCTGGATCATCCTGATCCGGCTTGTGATTTGGATTACGTCCCCCACAGGGCGCGGAAACAGGAGATAGGTGTTGCGATGTCCAATACCTTCGGTTTCGGGGGAGTGAACGCTGTACTGATTCTTAAAAAATTTACGGGATAGCGATGAAAAAGATAGTTATCGGTTCCGATCACGCCGGGTTTGAACTTAAGAAAAAGTTAAAGACCTGCCTTACCGACGCCGGCTGGGAGGTTTCCGATGAGGGAACTTATGAGAAAGGACCTGTGGATTACCCGGATTTCGGCTGCAAGGTGGCGTCAATGGTTTCTTCCGGGGAATTCGAAAGGGGCGTCCTCATCTGCGGTTCCGGTGTGGGCATGACCATTCTTGCCAATAAATTCCCTGGCGTGCGCGCCGTTTTATGCCTTGATGAGGAAATAGCTCGCCTCAGCCGGATGCACAACGACACCAACATTCTTGCCCTTGCCGGAAGGCGCACTGACACTCAGCAGGCCTTGAAGATAATAACTGTCTGGCTGGAAACGGCCTTCGAGGGAGGCCGCCATCAAAGGCGAATTGACAAGATCAGGCAGTGGGAAGTAAAGCTTTGCCGTGGGAAAAATATGACCCCGTAATAAGCATGAAAAAGATGATCACAGGAGGACTGCTGCAAAATGTCGATCTTAGCGAAAGTTGATCCTGAAGTTGCCTATGCCATTCATATGGAAACGGAGCGGCAGGCAAATAAGCTGGAACTCATTGCCTCGGAGAATTTCGTCAGCGAAGCCGTGCTGGAAGCGCAGGGAAGCGTGATGACCAATAAATACGCCGAGGGCTATCCCGGACACAGGTACTATGGCGGATGCGAATATGTAGACATTGTGGAAAATCTGGCTATTGAAAGATGCAAAAAACTATTCGGCGCCGAACATGCGAATGTACAACCCCATGCGGGTGTTCAGGCCAATATGGCCGTTTATTTTTCAGTTCTGGAAACGGGTGACACGATACTGGGGATGGACCTTTCCCACGGCGGACATTTGTCGCACGGCAGTTCCGCGAGCTTTTCCGGGAGCTTCTACCGGGGGGTCTTCTACGGTGTGGACAGGAAGACGGAAACAATCGATTTTAACCAGGTAGAAGACTTGGCGAAAAAGCATAAACCTAAAATTATCGTTGTGGGGGCAAGCTCCTACCCGCGAACCATCGATTATCGTAAATTCAGAGAGATCGCTGACCGGGTTGGCGCCGTCATCATGGCGGATATCGCTCACATCGGCGGTCTCGTGGCCGCCGGGCTTCATCCTTCGCCCGTACCGGTTTGCGAATTCGTCACTTTGACGACCCACAAGACGCTGCGCGGGCCGCGCGGCGGTCTCATCATGTGCAAGAAAGAGTTCGCATCTGCCGTGGACAATAGGATATTCCCCGGCATGCAGGGAGGTCCCCTGATGCATATTATCGCCGCCAAAGCGGTGGCCTTCAGGGAAGCCTTGACCGACGATTTCAAAGCCTACCAGAACCAAATCGTGAAGAATGCCAAGACGCTTGCCGATACGCTGATTGCCGAGGGGTATCGTCTTGTTTCCGGAGGCACCGATACCCACCTCGTACTGATCGATCTTACGGATAAAGGCATTTCCGGGAAGGAAGCCCAGGAAACGCTTGACCGGTCAGGCATAACAGCAAATAAAAACCGGATACCCTATGACACAAAAAGCGCACAGGTGACCAGCGGAATCCGGGTCGGCACACCGGCGGTTACCACGCGGTGCATGAAGGAGGAGGAAATGAAGACGATTGCCCTGCTTATTTCCAAAGCGCTCAAGCATCCCAAAGATGAGAAGCGTCTTCAGGCGGTAAGGGAAGAAGTAAAGGCGCTCTGCAATAAATTCCCCCTGTACTATGAACGGATCAATAATAATATTCTCGTAAAAAAACAGACAAGGTGCTAAATGCCGGACGGCTCTTTGCATGAAAAAAAACCTATCGGAGGATCAATTAAGGGAGAAAGAAAACCTTCTCCGATTGCGAAGGAAAAATCGGGAAAACGCCCTGATTGGGACGAATATTTCCTCGACATCGCAGAACTTGTATCACGCCGTTCCTCCTGTCTCAGGCGAAGCGTAGGGGCCGTTTTAGTCAAGGAAAGACGGATTCTCGCTACCGGTTACAACGGCGCTCCGACAGGGCTCCGTCACTGCCTCGATCTGGGTTGCCTGAGGGAGCAGTACAATGTGCCTTCCGGCGAGCGTCACGAACTTTGCCGGGGGCTTCACGCGGAACAAAACGCGATTATTCAGGCAGCCCTGCACGGGGTGAGCGTCATGGGAGCGACGATTTACTGCACAAATCATCCGTGCGTCATCTGTGCCAAGATGATCATTAATGCTGGCGCCGCTAAGGTTATTTTTCGGGAAGGTTATAGCGATAAGCTTTCGGAGGATATGTTTCAGGAAGCGGGCGTTCAAGTTTGTAAATTATGACAACGTCCTGATTTTTAATTTTAGCGATTTTTTACGAGACCATCGATGTATGAAATGCCCCTTTTGCGCCAACGGAGAAAATAAGGTCATTGATTCCCGTCTCAGCAAGGATGGCGGCGCTATCCGGAGACGCCGGGAGTGCTTAGCCTGCGGGAAGCGTTTTACAACCTATGAGTTTGTCGAAGATGTTCTGCCTACCGTGGTTAAGAAGGATGGGCGGCGGGAACCTTTCGACAGGACAAAAATACGGGCGGGGATTAAGAAGGCCTGCGAGAAACGTCCCATCAGTACCGATGCAATTGAAAAAATAGTGGAAAACGTGGAGCGGAGCTGTCAGGATACGCAGGAGAAGGAAATCGCCTCATCGGCCGTAGGAGAGATCGTCATGAGGGAACTCCATGATCTTGACGGTGTGGCCTATGTAAGATTTGCTTCCGTTTACCGGCAGTTTCGTGATGTAAGTGAATTCCTTAATGAACTGAAGGACTTTCTGAGGTCGGATAAACGGGGCAACCATAAATGACGTCTCGTACCATATACGTTAAGGCTTTGGAGTTGTTGTGTTTACAGGAATTATACAGGGAATGGGCGCCGTAAGGCGCATGACGAAAAAGGGTGAGGATGCCCAGCTCTTAATCGGTGCGCCCCTGGAACTCGAGGACGTTAAGATAGGGGACAGCGTCGCCGTCAATGGCGCCTGCCTTACGGTAACCGCCAAATCCGGCCATGATTTTACGGCCGACGTCTCGGCGGAAACGCTGAAGAGAACGAATCTCCGAGCACTCAAGGCGGGAGACAGGGTTAACCTGGAAAAGGCCCTGCGTATGAGTGACTTTTTAAGCGGACACATCGTGCTTGGTCATGTGGACGGTATGGGGACTATCAGGGAAAAGAGCGTTAAATCGCAGTCCATAATTTTCGGCGTGGAAGTAGAAGGGACATTGGGCCGGTATGTAGTGGAAAAGGGTTCCATAACCATTGACGGGATCAGTCTGACGGTAAATAGCTATGATAAAAACCGGTTTTATGTTAATGTCATTCCCCACACGGCTCAGGTTACCACACTGGGCATCAGAAAAGTTGGGGACGGGGTAAATATTGAAACGGATATTCTGGGGAAGTATGTGGAAAAATTTCTTAACCCCCGGAAAGGCGTGGACTTGAATTTTTTAAAAGACCATGGATTTGTAGATTGAAACCAGTTCTTTAGGAGAAAAAAAGGAAGTGGAAGAAGGGAGGGTGCAAGATGGGCGTCAGTACGATTAAAGAGGCTATAGAAGATATCAAGGCCGGCAAAATGATCATCCTCGTTGATGACGAAGACAGAGAAAATGAAGGAGATCTGTGCATGGCGGCGCAGTTCGTGACGCCCGAAGCCATAAATTTTATGGCCCGCTATGGGAGAGGACTTATTTGCCTTACCGTAAGCGTAGAGACGGCGGAGCAACTTAAACTTGCGCCTATGGTGCAGGACAACCGCACCCGTTTCGGTACGGCCTTCACCGTTTCCATAGAAGCGAAATGTGGAGTAACGACGGGTATTTGTGCGGCCGACAGGGCCACAACTATAAAGGCTGCCGTTGCCGATGATGCTACGCCGGACGATATTGTCAGCCCGGGGCATGTTTTCCCCATTATTGCCAAAAAGGGAGGCGTCTTAGTGAGGACGGGCCAGACGGAAGGTTCGGTGGATCTGGCAAGGTTAGCCGGTTTAAAACCTGCGGGGGTCATCTGTGAGATTATGAAAGACGACGGCGCCATGGCCCGGATGCCT
>DATESZ010000016.1:0-3233 GCA_035283845.1 Syntrophales bacterium
CTTGAGGGAATCAACAGCCTCATCCAAGCCGCTAAAGCCAAGGCCAGGGGATACCGCACCATGAAGAACCTGATCACCATGATCTACCTCATTGGCGGTAAACTTGAATTCAGGCTACCCACATGAAACAGCGAGGAACCCAAAAAATTAAACCGGAATCCGAATGGATCACCATATCAGTGCCGCCTATTATTGACATGGATACCTTCAATCAAGTGGAAATGAAACGAGAACGCCAAAGGCCGTCGAAAATGACCAGGGTTAATAATGCCCCTACCTTGCTGACGGGGCTTTTGCGTTGCGGTTGTTGCGGTGAAAGAATGACCATAGCAACCGGCAAGGGTGGCCGATACCGTTATTATAAATGCTCGTCGAGGATCAGAGATATAGGGCAAAAAAGCTGCGTAAACAGTAATGTCTCCATGGAAAAGCTGGATGCTATAATCCTGCGGACAGTGGCCGAACGTGTCTTTACACCTGAGCGGGTGGAAACTATGCTTAAAGAGCTTCAGGCACGCCTAAAAGCAGCGAAATCAGATCACCACGAAGAGTTGAAAAAACTTACCAGGGAACTTGAGGAAATCAAGCAGGGGACGGATAGGCTTTATGAAGCGGTTGAAAAGGGTATTCTTCCTATCAATGAATCACTCACCGAGCGGGCACACAAGCATCAGGCCAGGCGCCAGGAGATATTGATTGAAATGGCACGGCTTCGAGGTCAGAAGGAAATAAGCCTGTCAAAGCTTGGGAAAAATCACATCGTGGCCTTCTGCAAAGCGCTGAAAGAGAGATTCCAGGATAAGGCGTCAAACTTCGGGAAGGAATATTTAAAGCTACTTGTAGATGAAATTATGATCGTTAAAGACAAAGTGCGCCTGACAGGGAGCTACAGCTCCTTGGCAGGCGCACTTTGCAATGGATCGGAACTCGGTTCCCTTCCGGGAGTGCCCAGTTCCATGCTATATTGGCTCCCCAGCGCGGACTCGAACTACGGACCCGATGGTTAGCAGCCATCTGCTCTACCGGCTGATTGGAATTCCCGCAACTCCCTATCAGCGGCTACTTCTTGCCTCCTATCGAATAAAAGGCGGACTTGCCCCGGTAAACCGCCATATCACCCAGTTCTTCCTCGATCCTCAAGAGTTGATTATACTTTGCCAGGCGTTCCGTTCTCGACAGGGAACCGCTTTTTATCTGGCCGCAGTTTGCGGCAACGGCCACATCGGCCATGGAAGTGTCCTCCGTTTCGCCGGAACGGTGGGAGATCACCGTGGTGTAACCTGCCTCTTTGGCCCGCTGGATTGTTTCCAGTGTCTCGGTAAGGGTGCCGATCTGGTTGAGTTTGATGAGAATGGAATTAGCCACCCCCGATTTAATCCCCTTCTCCAGCCTGATCTTGTTTGTGACGAAGAGATCGTCCCCTACGATCTGTACCTTGCTGCCTAATTTTTCCGTCAGAAGTTTCCAGCCGTCCCAGTCATCCTCCGCAAGTCCGTCTTCTATGGAGATGATGGGATATTTCTTCACCAGCCCCTGGTAAAAACTCACCATTTCCCCTGCCGTCTTGTTCGGTTTTTTCTCCGCTGCCATGACATAGCTGCCGTTCTGGTAAAAAGAGCTGGCCGCCGCATCGAGGGCGATAAAAATATCTTTGCCGGGCTTGTATTTGGCCTTCTCAATGGCTTCCATGATCAGGGAGAGCGCCTCTTCGTTCGACTTGAGATTCGGCGCAAATCCGCCTTCATCTCCTACTGCCGTATTGTATCCCTTAGCTTTCAGCACCGCTTTTAAGTTGTGGAAGATCTCAGCGCTCATCCTTATGCCTTCCCTGAAGTTGAGGGCGCCTACGGGCATGATCATGAATTCCTGAATGTCTACATTGTTGTCGGCGTGTTGCCCGCCATTTAAGATGTTGCACATGGGAACGGGAATATCGGTGGCCATGACACCGCCGATGTACCGGTACAGCGGCATTTCCAATACCGCCGCGGCCGCTCTGGCACAGGCAAGCGATATGCCGAGTATGGCGTTTGCACCGAGGACGCCTTTATTTGCCGTGCCGTCCAGACTGATCATGGCATAGTCGATCTCTTTCTGGTGCAGGCAATCCATACCGATAATTTCCGGCCCGATCTTTTCGATGACATTGTTTACCGCCTTTTCCACACCCTTGCCTAAGTAACGGTTCTTGTTTCCATCCCTTAGTTCCAGCATTTCATGCTCCCCCGTCGAAGCGCCGGAGGGAACGGCCGCCCGTCCGGTTATTCCTGAAGACAGCGCTACTTCGGCCTCGACGGTGGGATTTCCTCGTGAATCCAATATTTCTCTGGCAGTTACATTGATAATTTCCGTCATAGCTCCTCCTTTCGTGCTTGGGGTATGTAATGGTTATTTACGGGATTCCGGCCTAAAGAGAGCGGAACATTATATTTCTGAAGATTTCCTGATAAGCTAAAACATTACGGTATAATTTTCAAGGTCATTTATGAATCGATTCCCATTGACACGATGCTCACCATGCCGGTATACTCCCTTGCACTTTAAGGGAGGCAGCGTAGAAGTAAGATGAAAGCAGGGTTTGTCCAGTTTGAGCCGATATTCGGGGATATCGGCTTAAATATTGAGAATGTTGAAAGGCTTACCGAGGGGATAAACGCGGAGCTCGTCGTTCTGCCGGAGCTGTTCAATTCAGGTTATCTCTTTACCTCAAAAGAAGAGGCCTTCAGTCTGGCGGAGGAGATTCCGGCAGGAAGAACGACGGGGGAGCTTTGCCGGATCGCAAGGAAGAGAAATATCCATATTGTTGCCGGCATATGTGAGAGGCAGGGCGACAAGTTGTTCAACTCGGCGGTGCTTGTTTCTCCGGAAGGATACCGGGGCGTGTATCGCAAGATGCATCTATTCAACGAGGAAAATATCTGGTTCCAGCCCGGTAACGGAGGGTTTCAGGTTTTCGACATCGGCGCCTGCCGGATCGGCATCATGATCTGCTTCGACTGGTTTTTCCCGGAGGCAGCACGCATTCTGGCCCTGAACGGCGCCCATCTCATCTGCCACAGCGCTAATCTGGTGCTTCCTTACTGCCAACAGGTGATGGCGACCCGATGCCTGGAGAATCGAGTTTTTGCCGTTACCGCCAATAGAACGGGCAGGGAGGTCCGCGGCGGCAATGACTTTCTGTTCACTGGGAAAAGCCAGATTACCGGCCCGCAGGGCGATATTTTATGGCAGGC
>DATESZ010000017.1:0-20791 GCA_035283845.1 Syntrophales bacterium
CGCCTCCGGGAACAGGTCCAATGGGAACTGACAAAAAATACCAAAACCACCGCAGGTGAACCCTCAACTTCTCGCGGCAATTCAAGCGCCGCACGTGATCAATCGGTCGTCCGCTGCCCCCTGTGTCATGAAGGAAACCTCGTCCTGATCATGACGCTTCCCCGCAGATGGAGGGCGCCGCCATGAAATTAATTTGTATGAATCCTTACAAACCGTTGTTTCAATCATGGGATAGCGAAACCATCGGGTTTTTGCTCTCCTACTCCTGCGCTCAAATGGCATATTCTACCTCTGCCTCTCAATCAAATGCCACGATACCCACCCTGATCCGCATCCCATATGACCTTATAATTCCCAATATCTTCGTTTTATTTCTTGATTTCATAGAAAAATTCTCCCATAGTATCTTTCAAACCAATACCTACGATGATTAAAATTCCAAAGAGGGGCAGCCGCACAAAGAGGGTTTGTTCAACTAAGTTTTTACGTCGGCTACGCGCCGTAAAAACTTTTATACGAAAGACGTCATTATTATGCGGAGTAGATAGAGTTGCAAGACGATCCTACTTTATTGAAACATCTGCGTTATCGTCGTCTTCTGAGATACTCCTCTCCGCATAACAATACACTCCGCATTAAACATCTTATGCGGTGCACCGCATAAGATGTTCGTTGTAAGGATTGTTGAACCTTTACAGTAGCGGCCATCGATCACTTTGTGAAAGAGATTGGCGTTTCGTGCGTCATGCTGTTCCAGACGGTCGAAGCCGACTTCGTCAATCAGAAGAATCTCCGGTGTTAGAAAGCGTTTGAGTTTCTGTTCGATGGTGTTGTCTGCAAGAGATGCCAGCAGTTCCCGGAGCATCGTGGTGGCGGTGACATAGCGGCAACGGAAGGTTTTCTGACAACCGATGAGCAGGAGCGCCTTGGCGATATGGCTCTTGCCAGCGCCGGAAGTGCCGGCGATGATGACTCCCTGCTTGCGGCTGGCAAAGTCGAGCGTGGCCAGTTCCATGATCTGCCTTTTATCGACGCCTTTCTGAAAGACAAAATCAAAATCCGCAAGCAGTTTGCGCTCCGGCAGCTTTGACTCGCGGATGCGTCGTTCGATCCTTCGTTCGGTGAGCGACCCCACCTCCAGGGCCAGGAGCCGTTCGAGCAACTCGCTCGGGGGCGATGCCTCTTTTACCGCTCGCGAGAGTTCCTCATCGAGAGCACCCTCCATCCGGTTGAGCTTCAATGTTTTGAGATACGTCCTGATCCTTGTTGTTGAGTTCTGGGTCTTCATGGGGGGTGTCCTCCTGGTGGTTGGGGGGAGTAAATAGGACGGAGTAATCCGCAAGTGAGCGTTAGTTGATTTTCGGCAGAGCGGCTCGTAATTGTTCTTTCGCCCGCTCATTACGGATGACCTCCAGGGTTCTGGGAGTTGCTTTTGTTCCCAGAATCCGCTCCACTGCCTTGCAATCATAGGCGTGATATCGGCAGGCATGACCAAGCGCCCGGTTGATGTCATCTGTATGATATCGCTCTTTGAGGTGCAGGATATAACGGGCGTGAAAGCCTGGATTCTTTGAATGCGTGAGCTGAAGTCCTTGGAGGAATTCGTCGGCATCATCGCCCAACTCGAGAAACTGTTCCCGCACCGGTTCGAGTCCGTAGCGGATCGTCTTCGCCCCGTAGACCGAGGCGCCGGGAAGGGTAAGCCTCGCTCCGGCCGGCCCTCTTTCATGACGGACGATGAGGTCGAGCTCCGGCGAGTAGATCAGGATCTCATGCTCTGTGGCCTTCATGGTCAGGATGTCGGCCACATGCTCGTAAGGTACGGGATAGCGGTTGGTTTCGAAGTCGATGTACCCTTCAAGATCGCAGACCCGGAGGGCCACTTCCGCACAGTCATAGGAATGGAGCGGCAGAGGTGTCAGGGCGGACAGTTCCTGTTCGAAAAAGAGGTCAACGGGCGGCCGTCCGGTTGTATCATGCAGGTGGATATCGCTTTTCTCACGCATCCACCAGCGGGCACAGGCCCGGAGATCATCGAGATCCTGGAACTCGCGGCCGCACAGAAGATTCCCCTCCACGTACTGAAACGGGCGCTCGATTTTCCCTTTCGTTTCAGCCCGGCCACGCCGGCAGATGATCGGACGACAGCGGTAATGGGTGATGAAGGCGGAAAAGGCCGGATTGATTACAGCCCGGCCCGCTTCCCAGCGCAGGACAACCGTTTTCTCACTGTCGTAGAGACACTGGGCGGGCGTGCCCGTAAAATGCGAGAAGGCATCTTGGTGGCGGCGGATGAGGGTGAAAAAATCCCGCCTCAGGGCGAAGTCAACAAAATGCCGCCGGGAGAAACCGAGGATGTAGGAGAAACATTGTACGTCGGCTTTGCCGGTTTTAAGGAACTTGATGGTGTAAGGGCTCCAGTCCATTTGGCCTTGAAGCCCAGGCTCTGTCTAGAATCCGCAAGGAGAATATCATGCCCCTGATCCCGCAGCTTCTCATGCTTTCTCAGGATGCGCCGCACCATGTTGCGGCTGACGGCGAAATGTCTGGCAAGCGCCCGGATCGACCAACCATCCTGGGTTTTCATGATAACCAGTTGCTGCTCGAACTCTTCCCGGTTCTGGATAAAGACGGCCATGGGTGTTCCTCCTGATTCAACCTGTTGGCGCCGACCCGCCAGATGCCGTACGCAGCTCCTTCTCCACACAAGCAAGGCTAGTAAGAACTCGGGCACAACCGGCACGCAGCCTCTTTTCCTCGTCTGTCTCAAACTGGCCAAGTTCCGTGCATGAAAACAGGCACGCCACCTCTATGCAGACCTTATCCAGGTTGATGAGCCTTTGCTGTATCTGCCTTGCTTTAAAACTGAGACCTTTTTCATCCTGAGGATCGACCAAAGCTTCTTCATCCGGTGCGATTACCACCTCTCGGGGATTCCGCAAGATGCCATCATGTTCCCATGAGGGGCTGTTTTCAAGGGCGGTCGCAACTTTCCTGGTTTCCCGCCAAGTGAGACGGTGCTTGCGGATCGATTCAAGCAACAAATCCTGGTTGCAGCGCTGCAACTTTGCCAGTTCCCCCCCCAAACTCGCCGGCAGAAGCCCAAGACTTATGCTCTCTTGTGCTTCGTCGCTCAACCGCTCGATGAGCGAAATCCGACGACAAACCCAGCTCTTGTGGCGGCCAATGAGAACCCCAATCTCTACCTGGCTCAAGCCATCTTCGTGGTAGAGCGAATGCACCACCATCGCCTCCTCCATGCCGGAAATGGCTCTGCCAACCCGATTGAGTTGTAACATTGCGGCCTTACACGCCCGAAGACTCACATCCAAAGGACGAACGGTAAGTTCGGAAAACCCCAGATGCCGGCCAGCCCTTAACCGCTTGAAACCGTCAAGCAGTTCATGCTCCCCGGAAACAATCCGACACGTAACCACAGGAGTCAGAGGCCCCTCCCCAAATTTCTCCATGGAGTGCACCATCATCCGCTCCGCCTGCGGTTCGACTATCCGCAATGACGCAAAACGCTCACCGATTCGCGTGAGCGGAATACTCATGGCCTCCTGTGCGATAAGGTTGTTGCCGGGCGCCGTCATAACATGATCCTCCTTGTTGCCATTTTGCGCTAACATACCTGCTATGGCGGCTTTTGGCTATCGCCTCTTGAAATCGACGACGGGGGGAGTCGCTTCGATTCTCTTTGCAGTTCAATAAGTTGTGCCTTGATCACCTCTTGAACGCCCCTCATGAGAAGTCGCGCGATATACTCAATGATTATAAGCTGTTTGACCTCTATCACCTCTTTAATCACTTCTTGAGGCAAGTCCAGAGGGGATGACCGCCGGGGCGGATCATTTATGCGGCATGGTGTGCCAGGAGATGCACTCTGTGCAGGAGGGACGCTCCCGAAAGACTCCAGCCTGCCTCTGAGATAAATCTCCTTGAAATAGGCAGGATTCTTCCGGTTCCACTCGGCACATTTCCTGGCATGCCACTTCCGTTGGCATTCCTTGGCGCCGCAAGTCTGCTGCCGATCTCCAAGACGCGGATTCGGGGCTTCCCACCTGCCGCAGACCCGGCAAGGTCGCTTTTTGTGGCTTCACTTTTCTTTCATCGCTTTCTCCGTCCGGTGACTTTAAAGAAAACAATGGCGCATCTCTCTCTGCCAGGAAAGACAAGTTGATGGGTCTCTTTAATCGGTGGGGTAAAATGACAAAGTAACGATCAGGTGGGTCCGTTTATCGGTGCTGGGTGGGTCCATACTTCATCGGCGGTAACACCCAGATTGAATAAACTGCTTGACGGGGCGCTTGCCGAGGCGGCGCGGCTGACCGACGAATATGTAAGCGCTGAGCACATTCTAAATTAACCAAAGCTTTACAGTATGCGTTTATTGAGACTGTACTCTCAGATTGCCTGTTCACAGTAGTGCCGCTGCCTATATTCGGGGCGTCAAAACACCGCTACTTGTAAATGCCGAGAAACATTCCCGTTATCCATATACTCTTCGTATAGATTTTACTGATTTTTTCCCCTCGATTACACCGAATGACTTAATAGAAATTGTAAGGGATACTGAGAAGTATAAAAATATTACCGGCGAAGACGAGGAATATATTGCCAATTCTCTTTTTGTCAGGTCACCCAGCGGGCATGTAGGTCTTGCCATAGGCGCCCCTTCGTCTCCTTTAATCAGCAATATAGTGATGTACAGGATAGATGAGGAATTAATAAAACTCGCATCGACTATATCCCCTAATTCCGTTTTGCCACAATTATACTGTTATTGACTGTGGTTCCAAAGATACCATGCCGAGCTATTTGCAGCTTCTCAATAGATTCAAAATACCCTATATGGTGGTCTATGACAAAGATCATCAAGTAGGCAAGTCCCTGGATGCAATAGCATCAGCAGACAAAGCCTCAGCGCGCATCGAAAAATAGATAGACGCTACCTTGGGCAATTCTTTAATATTAAAAAATGATATTGAGGAAGAGATTGGCATTACGGATTCATCGAACAAGAACAAGCCATACATGGCTTTGGAACACGTCCAGCAAGAGGGCTTCTCAATGTCGGAGTCACTGAAAAATAAGGTCCTATCTATATACTCTTCATAATGGGATAATTTCCATCAATCCACCCCCGACGCCTTAAATACCGCATCAACAGGATCTGAATAGAAACTCGTCTGAAACTTGGCAAACAGTTCTCCCGGAACACTGGGGATCGCTCCGACGCTGCTCATGGGGATCAGTATGCGCTTGGCCCCGGTGTTAAAGGCGACCTGTAGTGTCTCTGCGAGGTTCTCCACGGGAATGATGCTGCCGCCCAGGCTCATATCACCAAGCACAACCATCTGGCTCTGGATGGATTTGCCCAGCAAGCCGGAGCAAAGGACGATAAAGCCGGGCAAGGTCATGGCCCGCGCTGGTCCCGTGTTGTGAAGCTCCACGACGTGCAGATGATAATCATGGTCGATGGCCTTGGCCGAGGCGCTGACCCGGGCGACATTAGCCTTGAAGTAATCAAAGGCTACTTTAACCGGTTCTTTCGCAAGCTGCGTAGATCCAACGCCGGATAATGTCATTTTGCCATTGCCGGAAATGACTTGCAGTTCCAGACGGTACAGTCCCAACATGCCGCCCGATCCCGTGGCAACGGTATGCAGTGTACCCGGTTTCATCGGCCCTTCTGGGATCAGGGCGCTGCCCCCCTGTTCAGGCACGCCGACGAACCGCTCCTCCATCGTTTCACTGTCTATATAACTGAAATGGACGTCGTAGAATTCCATGCCGCCGATCTTTTTCAACTGTTCCTTGACGCGGCGGCGGACCTCCAGGGCATATTGGAGGCATTGCCGGACTGCCTCCTTATCAAATTCCCCATGCGGATACAGCAGTTTCAAAAGACCGGACACCGTCCTCCTCACGGCAATGGTATCGCGTTGATTGAGGTTGTTTCCGAGTTTGAAGTATTTGTCGATGGCGTCGGAGAAGTTCCACTTGCGCATTTCCCGGAAATATTCAGCCAGGTAGTCAACAATTAGACCATACTGGTTGGTAAAGAATTCCGGCCGCATCTTGGGGATCTCCCAGCCGGGTATATAGCCGTGAAACCGGTCAAAGAACGCCGAATCGATGAGAACCTCCGGAAAAGGCGCCAGCAGGTGGCTTGTTTTGACAAGGGTATCGACGGGCTGATTGATATTGCCGATAAACACCATGGAGGCATTGGCATTGATGGCATCGCGTCCACGGGAGAAGGAGCCGGAGGCCATGAAGTCTTTCATGATCTGGACGCCATCCTTGTCTTTAAAAGACATTCCGGCCACCTCGTCGAAGGCCACCACATCCCATACGCCGACCAGTCCCACCTGCCGGGAGCCCATGTTATAGAAGAGATTGGCGACGGTCGTCTGACCCCCGGAAACCAGAATGCTGTTGGGACTGATTTCTTTATAGATATGGCTTTTGCCCGTGCCGCGAGGGCCCAGTTCGCAGACGTTATAGTTGTTTTCCACAAAGGGAATCATGCGGGCGATCAGGTGCCACTTGACCCGTTCATCTAACAGGGACGGTTCCATCCCGGTAGAGCGGATCAGTACATCCATCCATTGTTCCTGCGTGAAATCCTTCCGCCCCGCGAAGAGGCCTTCCATATCCATGTTGGGCAGTTGGATAGGCTTCAGTTCGGTGATAATAAAAGGCGATCCCTTTTGATTTTCCTCATATTGGTAATCCATGGAAACGATGCACCAGATGCCACCGACCAGGAGCTTTTCATACTGTTTGACGGTTGTGCTCGATACTTCCACCCCTTTCACACCCAGGTTGGAAAGCAGCGCTTCATATACATCACGCTTTTCATTCAGCTTGACCGTTATTTTGTCAATGACCTTATAGCTGCCCCGCTCGCGGATCTTCGACTTGACCTTT
Organism: Syntrophales bacterium; assembly: GCA_035283845.1. GTDB lineage: Bacteria > Desulfobacterota > Syntrophia > Syntrophales > JACQWR01 > DATESZ01. Next base: position 6,940 of record DATESZ010000017.1, read on the forward strand.
TCCGCTTCATCGGGACGGACGTAATTTTCCGCCAGGATGCGCTTGACGTTTTCCATGCCCTCCTGGATCACCTGCTCGTCATCGGAGGCGCAATACATCCCCAAGAGATATTCCAGGACATAAATGGGCACATTCGCGCCTTCCTTGACCATCTTGGTGAGGTCCTTGCGGACGACTTTCCCCGGAAAGGTACGATTCAACAGGGTGTCTAAAGTTATGTTTTCGTCCATAATGTCGCCTTTTTAGAAATCATTGATAAAGGTCAGATCGATGGTCATGGGGATGCGCAGGTATTCGATTGTTGTTTCCGCATCCCTCAAGACCAGGGCATATTCGCGCTTTTTATCGTATTGTCCTGCCTTGACCATAAGCCGCGCCGACTTTTTGCGGTCATCCATGGAAGACGATCGGCTGTCGAAGGTGAGCGATACCTCGTTGCTGATCAGTTCATCGCCATCCCGCAGCGAGACAGCCAGCGTCCGCGACAAGACCCTTTCCGATACGGCGTCGGTCTGGATGAAGTCAAAGCGCTGGACGTTATTCACCACCTTATGGAGTGCGCCGAGGAGCGATACGTCAACCTTCCGGATGACGGACTTCTCCTTGGCCTGGCCGGTCAGTTCCTTCACGGTCATCACCGGCACGACGATCTCCTGCAGCATGGCCCCGCCGTGGATATACCTGGCCCCACCGGTAAAATGGAAGCGGTTGGCGCCTTTGGGTATCCAGAACTCCATGCTGTTTTTCGTGCCGGCCGTGATCTGCGTATCGCCATGCCACACATTCTTCCCGTCACCCAGGTCGGTCCCCAACAGATAGCGCTTCTTGGCCTTCAAAGTGCCGGGTGGCTTGGCATCCAAGCCGCTTTTATCGGCCGGTTCAGGGACCTTTTCCTGAAACATGAAACCATGATCGGCCGTTACTATGACGTGGCTGCCGTTCAGATTGTTGATGACAAACGATATTAGTGCCGATATGTCTTTCATCGCTGTACGCACGGCGTTGAACGTCTTGAACTCGGAAGCGGCGGAATCGCCAACAGTGTCGATCTGGTTATGATAGATATAGATGACGCGCCAGGGCTTCACGAACTCCCGGCCCTGGTCCTTGTTCATGGCCGTCAGTTCTTCCGCCTTTATGGCCGTTCCGGGAATGGGGGAAAGGATTTTCGCCCGTTGTTCGATCGAAGCGGTTGCCTGGCCATCCACAATGACATCGATATTGGCCTGCAATTTATATTCAATAGTACTGTGGGGGAGAAGGGCGGCCATACCCAACCCCGTATAGCTGGGCAATACGCCAAGCTGGCTGTCGAGGGTGGCCTGGAAGCGATATCTGCCGTTGATTTCCCTTGACAGCTCCTCTGCCGCTTCATAGCGGAAGGCATCGCTGATAATGACGTACGCCTTTCCTAGGGGTGATGATTTCAACAGCGGGGCGACATGGCTGTGGTAGAAATCATGCTGCTTGTGAATGTCTTTGATTGACCAGTGATACAATAATCCATTGTCTTTACCCTGGTCTACGAAACTGCCCCACGCCATTGCCGTCTGATCAATAGACCAACTATAGCAATCTTCGACAATGCCGCGCAGATCTTTGAGGATATCCCAGCCCCGGAGTTCCACCTGATCAGCGGCTTCTTGAAATTGCCGGTAGAGCTGATCATAGCGGAACAGTTCCCCGATGTAGGCCAAATACATTTTTTCCGCACTGGCATAGCTCAATCCGGCAAGATGACTTTCTCTCAGTTTGAGCAGCTCGCCTGCTGTTTCGATGGCATTGTAGGTGGCCTGGTAGTCGTTTCCCTTTTCGCTGGTAACAAAAAGAGGACCGGCCCAGTATCCGTCGCGTCGTTGACGGATGCCATCTTTCAGAGTTGAAAGATTAAATCCGCCCTTGCCCGGCAAATGATCTCTCAAACACCGGACGATGTGGCGTTCGACGGACTCGAAGGTCATCACCTCCATCAAGGCATCCTCATCCAGAGCATTGATGTGCTCATCGATTTTGAGTTCTTCAGCCATTTTGTGGGACAGGGCATTGTAGGTTGCATAGTGATTGATATTGCTTCGCCACTGGGAAAGGAACACGGAGGCGTTTAGCGCGAGGCTTCTCTCCGGCAGCAGGAAATGCCGCAAGGGCTGCGGGCAATCGCCTTTCAACCCTTGGGCAAAGTCCGTCACCAGCAAACAGATCAGCAGGTCCGCCAATGTCGGATTGCTTTCCGTGTAGCCGAATGTCTTGGCCATAAGATCCCAGAAAGGCGACGCCAGGTCGTACTTTTCGATATCATCCCACGCTCTTGGGGGAGGGATCAGCATATTCCTGTTCTCTTCGGCGGCAAGCTCCTCGAACAGCTTCATGAGGACGCCAAAGGCATTGGGTTGTTCGGCCCTGGCCAGGGCAGCCATCATCTTCAGGTCAAGATCGCCTTCCAAGTCATTCGGCCGGACCCATTTCTTGATCCTTTCGAGACGCTCCTGATTGCGGAAGAAGGCCTGACGCTTCTCAAGGTGTGATCGCAGGGCCTGATTAGCAAGGCCGAGTTCATCCAGGACGATGGAGGCGCGATCCGCCCGGAAGGTGCGACTGTATAGACGCATATCAATGAGCCAGTCGTCATCTATGTGCGGTTCGGGAAAGGGCGCATAAATGAGATATTTTCCGGAGGGATCTTCCAGTTCCAGCAGCGCCTTGACTTCCAGAGGGCCTGTCTTGTCAAGACGCAATATCCGGACATCCGGCAGGGCCAGAGCATCGAGGCTCTCCTCGAACTCCCGGTTGCCGTCGTTCCAGAAGACGAGGCGCTGGCCTTCCTCAGTGAAAATACGTCTTAGTCTGTCCGTTATCTGGGAGGAGATCATAAAACCCTTCCTTGCCAGGGCTCACCTGGAATCAGGGGCGCCAATTGCTTCATCACAAAATCGACCGCCTGATGGACGTCATAGGCACGGGCGTCAATCAGCAGCGGACCAACATCTGCGAGAAAATTGGGATCATCGCGCTTGGCAAGCAGATTTCGCTCGAACTCGGCGCGCGAGGCCCGGTGCCCTTCATGTTCCATGTAGCGCAGAAAACAGCCGATCACCCGCTCCGGTAGCGCCTTTGTGGTTGCAAAGGCTGTCCACAGGTCGAACAGATCACGGCCCTTCTTCCGTTGATACAAGGCACGAACTTTTGTGCCCAGAAGCTCGTCCAATGGGTAGGTCGGAATGGATGCGCTTCCGGAGAACCAACGATAGCGGACATCGAAGTTTCGCTTTTCAAAGCCAAGAACCGTGAAGTGCTCGCGGGAATTGATTTCCACTTTGAGCCGCAGCGGCATGCCTGCCTCGGACGTCATACGGTACGTCAGTGTCACCCGGCCTTCGCCCTGTTTTCGTTTCGGATTCCCGAGCCAGGGATTGAGCTTCTCCTGCAGGGCGCTCATCACCGGGCCGATGGGATCGGGATGCATCAGGACCAGGTCGATGTCTTCGGAATAGCGGCCGGGGACAGGTGCAATTTGAACAGGGCGGTGCCGCCACGGAAGGCAAGATTTTCCGCCAGGGCGGGATGGCTGAAGATTTCCACCAGCGCCCGGCAAATGATCAGGTCCTGCTCCACCTGATCGTCCCGGGGCCAGGGGGCCTTTTGCATCCACTCCTTGATATAGGCGGCGGAAATCATAAGTCCGGCTCCACTTCGGCATTCACAAAAACTCGCCAGCGGCTCTCCATCCTTGCCCCCTTGATGCCAAGGGCAGGCGCCAGGGGGGTGCGGACTGGCCGCCTTTCCTGGATGTATGCGGCAATCCCTTCCGCTTTTTCAGGGGCGCCGACCAGTTCGATCAGATAGCCGAGCCTCTGCACCCAGGCGATCGGTGACAATTCCGCCATTTCCAGCAAGCGACCGGCATCGATCTTTTCCGAAAGTTCGGCCAGAACCGTTGCCACATTGTCCAGGCCGGCGCTATGCCGGACATACCCGATCAGGTCCAGCGCCGTCGCCTCCGGGGTCGCTATTTTCAAGATCCCGGCCGGCGTATTCCTCGGCTCCGTCGGGATTTTTGCCGCGTTCTTCCGGCAGATAAACTCCACCCGCATTTTCCCGCATCCTATGGGCCTGCGAATCTTTGCCACGACGACCTGAAACACCTGGGGCCGTTGATGGGCCGCACCATGATACTCGGCGGCGCTGAGCAGACCCACATAGTAAACCTCGCCCAGATGATCCATCAGGTCGGGTATGAACTGCTCCGGCGGCAAGCAACCAGCCGCGTGGTATTCCGGGGGAACAATGACATAGAAGCCCCGGTAGGGCATGGCGATTTCCCCCTTCTTCTGCAGACGGCGGAGGGCCGCCTTGATGGCCATTGGGGTCGAGCTCTTCAGCTTTTCAGCATCGGCAAAACTGAAACAGGAGCGCCCCTTTGCGGCAAGATCTTGAATAAACGCAGCCAGCATGTTTCCTCTTTTGTATGGTTTGTTCGCAGAAACTAACACCTTTCGTTACTATATGCAAACAATCCATACAGGATGGATGTCACTCATCGCTTCCGGCAATTGCCTTGACCTCTGCCAGTAGATTGCCGAACTTGCCGTAGTTCACCTTGACGCCGTCATCGAGATCGAGGGAGATGCGCTGGTCGGCATAGTGCCGCAGGAGGTCGTCAAAGGCATTCAGTTCGGTTTGCTTCTTATTGAGAACCTCCAGTTGCTTCTGCAATTTGCTCCGTGCCGAGGTTGTTGACGCGGCATCAATCTCGTTTGCCAGGTAATCCATCCGGGCGGCAAGCTTCCCCTGGAGGGGCGTGACATATTCGTTACGCATCCGGGACAGGGTAGCCTCGTTATAACGGTGCAGATAGACGAAACACTCAAAGGCCCGCTGCTTGCCGCTGGAGAAGAGCCAGTAGATGGGCCGCTTCTTGTAGGTTTGCAGGTGGTCTTTGAAAAACTGAGTGCTGATATAGCTGCGGATGGTCTCGCGCGGTGTCTTGCCAGCCTTGGGAGACAGGCTCTCGGCTACAAACTTCAGGTTCTCTTCCAAAAGAGCCCCCTCTCCCCGCGCGGGAGAGGGCTGGGGTGAGGGGGCAAAGGCGACCTTCAGAAATTCCTCGAAGCGGCCGGCGACATCATCGGGAAACCAATCCATATCCGTAACCGGGATTATGCCGTCATCGTCCGCCGGGAAGCTTTCATATTTCGATTCGTCAAAGCCCTCATTGCCGCTGTGGGCATAGACCAGTCCGGGTTGGTCGAGGCTGTACCTGCCCATCATGCAGCCGATGGCATAGGAGATGAGGCGCTTCATGTCCGCTTCCCGGTCGGCACGGGCCAGGGTAATCTGGTCTTCCGGAACCTCGGGAGTTAGTTCATCCTGCAAGCCGTAGGCTTCGATGAAGATGCGGTTGTTTTCCGTTTCCAGTTCCTGCATCCGTTTGATCTTGACGACGGTGTGAGTTTCCCAGTTTTTCCAGGATTTGGCAAGATATGCAGATTTCAGGGGTTCTGTGAGCCAGGGAAAAGATCTGAAATCCCAGGATGTTTCGAAGGAATCCCAGTCAACTCTACTGATCGCAACAAGTTCTTCTACAATGGGTATCCATTTGCCATTTAAACTATTATTCGTAAACGAAGGAACAGGGAGCCTTATAATATCAGCAATTTGCAAGGCAATTGTTGGGCTTAACATTTTCAATAAATGTTCAGATGCTTTTGAATTCATACAGGCAAGGATAAACTTCCACTCATCATTTTTATAAAAAACACCAGGACCGATTGAATCGTATAAGCACCCAGGTGATATCCAACGCATACTAAATGGACCATTGGTTATATATGAAAATCCAACTGAGGGTCTAAAATAGTAGGGGATATTCACAATTGTTCGTGTAAATGATTTATTAACTGTTTTTGCGAAATTAATTACATCACGTCCATCTTCTTCCCAATTCACAAAAAGATCAATCATACCAAACCACTTGCGATATCCACCGCCCTTGCTATAAGGAAACCATTTAGCCCCTGAACGAACGGCGTCTTTGCTATCAAGTGCTTTGTTGAACGATTTGTTGATGGAGACTTCAGGCCAAAACCGAATAAACCTATTATTGTCGGAGGTAGTCATACCGCGCTTTACTTCACCGATTTTTCCCAGAGTTGTTCCTGACTCAAAGATATCCAAAACACGTTTGCTCGCCCAATATACGATTGGACGTCCCGCAATTCTTCTGAAATCATCCTGCGCAGTAGTTTCGTAACGATACTGCCCCGAGCGCAGCGCATATTCCTTTTGTTGTTCCTGTCCATCTATCAATCTGAAAAAAACTGGTCTGAAGGCGTTGACGTGACGGTTTTGCAAGACAAATGTTGTGGTCTGCACCACTTCCCCGGAAATTTCACCAAATGCCCGTGCGCCTAAATGAGCCATGGTGATGATTGTATGGTTGGTCAATAATTTCTCCCGCATTGCTTCAAACGAAGACAGAAACAGCCAGCTCTGCATTGTGACCAGTGCATTGTAGCCACAATCCACTTTCGCAAGCTCAAAACCTCGCTCAATAAACATAGCGCACATGTCTGACTTGCTATCAGGAAAGCGGTCTTTGGCGTACTCCTTGAGAACTGGATTCATGCCTTTGTTCCCCATGTAAGGTGGATTCGCCACCACGCAGTCATATTTTCTGGCCAGTATTTTCGCCTGCTCAACAAACGGGAAGATTGCTTCTGCGGCCTGTTGAGCAAACATATCTCCACTCCGGCTCTTTGCATCGACAATCTCTGACAATGCCGGCAGCTTTTCGGCCAGTCCTTCCGGAACCGTGATCAACGATCCGAATGTCTTTCCGTGCCGGAACAGCTCCACCAGTTCGGTAATATCCTGGTTGGTGACCTCGGGCGTGGCCCGGTCCAAGAGATTTCCGGCAATTTCCTTCGCATCCAGTCCCTCGCTTCCCTCAATCGCCATGACGTTCAGCCTGGGAACGTTGCCATTCTGGAGAATGCGCCGGTCATCATTCCGTGCCTTCATGAGGAGGGCAAACCCGGCCATCTGCGCCGCCCGGTCGTCAATATCCAGACCATAGAGATTCTTCTCCAGGATCAGCCGGGGGAAATCCCGGCTGCTGTAGCCCCGTTCCAGGTAGATCTCCTTGAAGATGTCGTAAGCTTCCACCAGGATATGACCGGAACCGTTGGCGGGGTCAAGAAAGGAGAGAGATTCGGGGTTGAGGGAGGCCGGCGTGATGGCCTTCAGTTGCGCTTTAACTTCATCGGTCTGATCGGCGGGCTCGATGTAATATTCCATCTTTTGCCGGAGCGGCGAATCGGGATAGGTGGCCAGCCACATCCGCCCCAGGCTGTTCTGCACCATGTACTTGACGATCCAGTTGGGGGTGAAGAGCTGGGTGGCCGCGGGGATGTCCTCGCTCTTGACGACCTTGCCGATAACCTGATCCTTCCTCTCGGAGATGTAAAACTGGTAGAGCCAGCCGATGATCTCCACCTCCTGCCAGTCCTCCTCGTCGATCTCAACGACCAGCTTGCGGAGCAGGGAATCGGAATGAAGCAGGTTGTCGGGAAGAAGCAACTCCGTTTCGTCATCGATCTTCTCGAAAAGAAAGGGCATGGCATTATGGAGGGCATGGCACTGGGCCACGAGCAGCATCCGGTACAGTTCGGCATCCTTGCCGCCGTCGAGCTTCAGCTCCATGACCTTCTGCCTGTCCAGTCCGGGCAGTTCCACTTGCGCAGCGTGGTCGAGGATTTCGGGAATTGTACCGCCATTGGCATTGCTCAACACACGGAAGCCATGCTCCAGATAGCCATGCAGTTCCATATAGCGCAAGGCCAGAAAGCGGTTGAACCAGGTATAGGCTACGGCCTCCATGACCTGCTGAAAGCCTTCCCGCTTGATGCGTTCTTCCAGTTTTCGCCGCTGGCCCGCCACCTGGCGCGGAAACGGGCGTCCGCCGATGATGGCGACATCGCCTTTTTCCTCGATCGGTTCGGCTCCTTTATCAGAGAGTCCCCAGAAATGGGCGCGATCGGTGGCCGCCTGGATGAAGGCGCGGCGCGCTGACGGGGCGTAGGCTTTCAGCTTGTTTTTATTCATTACAACGGCTTTTTCTTATTTCAAATGGGTAACTTTCCCTTTCCTTGACGGGATGCCCGGTTTTTCTTCCCCTCCCTCGACGGGAGGGGATTGAGGGGAGGGTGAGACAAACAGATCTCCCTTATTATCTCTAAAACTTCGCTTGTATTTTGTAAAACCTCATTGTTCCAGAATCTTAGAACCCGAAACCCAAATTGTTGAAGGTAAGAATCTCTTTCTCTATCCTTATTGTTTTCGTCCGCATGTTGTCCGCCATCTACTTCAATGATGATACGGTTATCAAAGCAAACAAAATCAACGATGTAATTGTCTATAGGCTGTTGTCTCCTGAATTTCAAACCTTCCATCTGTTTCATTCTTAAGTGTCTCCAGAGCAGTTGTTCTGCATCTGTAGGTCTTTTCCTGAGGGCTTTTCCCAATGTTGTTATTCTGTTCACTCCGGAAACACCCACACCCTAACCCTCCCCCGTCAAAGGGGGAGGGAATATTATTTACTCACTTGAAATGAGAAAGAACCATAACGACTATTCCTTACTGGATCCGGATGCGCGCATGTTCGCGCAGGGCCGTCTCCAGTTCCTTTTTCAGTGCTTCCAGGAACTCCTCAATGTCCGCCGCTGTTTCCAGGTAATTCTTGACGGTGACCTTGGACGGCTGGATATATTTGACCGGTTTGGCCGATGTCTTGTCGCCCTCTTTCACCTTGGCCGATTCGACGTGCTCAAGGGCCTTTTCCAGCGCCTCCTCCGCCATGTTCGCCTGATAAAAAATGCCCGGAATGCTGTGTTCCTGCTGGACATGCTTTTTGATGTCCTGCAAGGGTTTGAGGGACTTGTTCCTTAAATCGGAATCGGCCTTGTATTGATCGAGCGCCTCCATGACCTTGCCGATCTTGTCGTCTATGGTTTGGATGGAAGATTCTTTACGCTTCTCCAAGATGCGGTCATTGACCTTTTTTACTCTCTCCAGGAGACCATCAACTTCCTTGATCATGCCATAGGGCCTTTTCGCAGACAGGATCTCATCCATGCGGGCCAAGGCCTGCGCGGCGGCGGTGTCCTTTTCCAACTCCTGTCTGTTCGGCTTATAGCTTTCCACCGCCTTCTGCAGCTTCTCCCAGGTGGTACGCTGATTAGTGTAAAAGTCCTTCAGTTCATGCACGTCCTCGGATAAAGCGATCAGGTCTTCCCTTTTGCCATTAAAGGCCTGGAAAAATTCATAACTGTCGGCGATGGCGATTATTTTGTCGATTTGCAAGGAACCGGCATCTATCTCTTTTTTACCGGGATAATTATCCATGTCGGCCAGGGGTTTATAGCCATTCAATGCCTGTTCCCATTCCATTAGATGACCGCGAAGGAAGGCATTCAGGCCGTCTTCCGAATCCGGTCCGATCTTGCCAAACAATTCCTGTCCGAGCTTGCAGCTTACCGCCAGTTCTTCCGCTCCGACGGCCTTGCGCTTCAGAATCTTGACCTGCTTCCAGCGCACTGACTTGGTCAGCGGTTCAATGGCATCCTTCGGCAAGACCGCCTCGCCTTCCACCATGACTTTGATTTCACCGGCCACAAACAGCTTGGCCATAAGAAGTACAATTTCAAATTCCGGCCAGCCGTAGGGACGGCCGGAGAAGCGGTCCACAAGATCGCTCAGCAGGATGCTATGATTCTTCGCCATGCTGAGGTCGATAAACTGCTTCATTTCCTTGAGGGCCTGGGCGTTTCCTTCCGCTCCGTCAAGCTGAAGGGTATATTGGCCAATATCGTTCGCCAGAAGAACGGCGCGGATTTCCTTTTGCGGTTCTTCCTGGAGGGCATTCAGATAACCGAGTTTGGTGTAGATATTGGCAATCATGTAACTGACGGAATCGTATAGAGCAATCTTGGGGGTTGTTGATTTTTGCTTGAGAGTTTGTCCGCAGGCATAATAGTCGCCTTCAACGACCATCTTTTCGAGCATAGTTGTGAGGCGGGTTTTGCGTTCGCGGTTTTCATAGGCGCGATCGCTAAGGATTTTCTTGAGACTTTCCGGCGCCGCCGCATCATTTTTGAGGCGAATATACTTGGCCGTCTGGACGTACGTCTGCAACTCTCGTCCGAACTCGGGCTGGTCCGGCAGCCTGATCAGCACCCTCCCGCCATCTGTGGTACTGTGCATAATACACTTCTGCGGGACAAAATAGGTAAACTCGTCATGTATTGGTGTGATAACCTCTACGCCCAGCTCTTGATCGACCCTGCCATGCGGCTGTCCGTCGCAGAGGCGATTATAGCCATAGTCTTTCTTGTTGACATGGTAGCGGCACTTGTTGTCGTCCTTGAAGACATCCTGGAAGATGAACTCCGAAAGAACTTTCGTCACTTCACCGCCGGCAAAATCCGTGTTTTTTATCTCGCGGCTGATGCTGCGTTCCTCATCGGTTAGATAGAAGAAAAGATCGCCATTGCGGCTGATCAGCGTTTGTTTCTCCAGCCTTTGCAGGGCGTCTTCTATTTGGCGCTTGAGGGCCAGACGATCCGCGTCCACTTCCTCGATGCACAGGGTTGTCAGATTGTCGGCATTGGACTTGACGATGTCCACATACCGGATCAGGAAAAGGATGCGGAGCAACTGCACGTCGAAGGGCTCCAGTCCGGCGTTCTCCTTGGCCTGGTCAATGGTTCGGCGCACGATCGTATCCAGGAAGCTTTCAATGGCCGGGTAGAATTCATAGAGGGGGACCAGCGCCCCGATTTTCTGAGCGGAGATATTCTTTGCCGCCGACTGGAAGGCGTCCAGCATGGATCGCTCACCCATGGCCAGATGCTTGCCCGTCGCCCCGGCCTTCCGGATGGACTCGAAGACCTTCTGGAGCAACTGGAAATGATAGGGCGCAAAGGGGTAGTTGATGACGAAATCCTCTGTTTGACGGAAATTCTTCAGCGTTGCCCCGTTGTTCTGAAGCTCAGTTGATTCTTCAGGATGTCGCCTTTCTGCTGGAAGAGACCTTCCAGGACAAGCTTGGCATCGTCATTCTTTTCCAGGAGACGCGCCTGAATGACTTCATCCGTATTGGCGCTGGAAAGGGACAGGCGGGTGGAAAAACGGCCTTGAATCTTGGAGAAATCATTGGCTTTGCTCCCCCTGACTTCTCCCAAGACCGCGTCGATGTCCTCCTGGGAAGTAACGACAACCCAGGCCCTCCCGCCGCAGATCCTTCCCAAATCTTCCGTAATGGTCTGGAGATTCAGCATCAGGTGGGTATCATGGCCGATAAACTGACCGACCTCATCGGCCAGGAAAACGATCCGGTGCTGCGGCCCTTTGCCGTCCAGGTACGCCTTGACCAGCTTGGCGAATCCTTCAATATTGATTTTGAATTTTTCCTCCGCCTCGTCAAACCATTTGGCTGCGGCTTCTTCGCTTTTATCGATCGTCCGGGAAAGGGCGGCAATGATCTCGTCGCGCATCAGCAGGTAGGCATCACGTTCCTTATGCCAATCCGCGCCGGAAATTTCCTGGAAAGCGTCATGGAATTTCTCCAGCAGCACCTTGTCTTTCAGGTAGCGCTCTACCCAGGCGATGTGGGGAGCATCGCCGCTGAAACCCTGCATTTCATTGAATACCCTTACAAAAACGGAAAGGATGGCGTCTTTCCCGTCTTTATTATCGGCTTTGCTGTCGATATTGAAGAGGATGACATCCGTCTTGCCTGTTACGGCCCGCTTGATATCGGCCAGCAGCATGGCGTCGTCTATTTTCGTTTCGAAGAACTGGACGGCGGATTTGCTTTGGGATGTTGCCGGATTATGGGCAAGATGATTATTCAGGAGATAGGAGAGGATTTTTATGAAATGGGATTTCCCGGAGCCGAAGAACCCGGAAACCCAGACACCCATCCTGCTGGCAACAACGGGGTCTTTGGGGTTGTCGATGGCGGCCAGGTATGCATCAAAGAATTTCCGGAAGTGCTTGTCGAGTTCGCGCGTGACCACATATTCATCGAGTTCCTGCCAGACGATTTCCTCGTCATGCTGATCTGCCTTCACGACGCCGTTTATTGGTCTGAAAAGGTCCCTGGTGAATATATCTTTGATATTCATCTGTGCCTCGCTTAAGGTTTTGTCGGATTATTGCATCTGTTGAGTTATGTACCCTCTCTTGTCTTACAAGTTCTTATCAGGGAATGAGCCTGAAGGCCCGGTAATAATTATTGTCGCGCAAGCGTCCAAACAAGCTCAACCCCTGTCCGTCATAAACGCCAGGGTAGAATATCACCAGGGGAGTGCCCTGCATGAGCGGATGCAGGTTGTTAAGCAAAGTGTGCGACCTGAATAAAGGCCAGACATTGCCGACGCCGGTCATGAATACCACATCGTTATTTTCCGGTTGGGCCGCTTCCACGAAGATGCCGGCTATCTTCTCCTCATGAAGAGGTCCTTTCAGCGCCTTGCGGAGTTCAGCATCTCCCTTGGTCTTTTGGATATTCAAGGCCCGGTCATAGAGGTTCCGCTGCTTCAGATAGTCAACGAGCAGCCGGAAGAGATTGACGTGGGCGATCCTGAGATTGGGCCTTTTCTTGGCCAGCGTGTCCAGGACAAACTTGACATATTCACGCACCACAAGTTCTTCCTCCGGCGGGTAGTCGAAGATGTAAAATCCGATTTCATTTCCCAGGCCTGAATTGCTCAAGAATTCGGGAGATTGAATCCTGTCCATGATCTTGTTGAGGCGTTCTTTCAGCAGTTCATTCATGGGCAACATCCATGCACCGGAGGACGTATGTTTCCTTGTTGCTTGCGAGGTATTTCCGGACCTCCGGCGCCAGACTGACGGGAGTAAGCTTCAGGGAACGGGTGGAATCCACGTATTTAGCCTCCGTCAGAATCCTTAAGACGACTTGGCCCAGCTTGGCCCTGGTCGTGTCACTCCAGGATGCCACCGCCCCATCCCTTTGTGCACATGCGGCCAGAAAATTCTTCCAGTCCATAACGGTCAGTTGCTTATTGAATACCTTATAATGATCCTTGACGACTTCATTCAAGAAATCGCCCAGCAGCCGGCTATGCTTTATAGCGGCGGCCAGAAGCGACTGCATGGCAACTTCAGAATTACCGTGAATGACCATTTCCCATGATTCCGGGGTCATCAGTTCCAGACGATTTCTGATCAGTTTTGCCATCCGCCGAGCCGTAGCAGGCACCTTCTTTTGCAGGATATTATCTACGGAAAGTGCATGGTGCCAAGCCATATCATCGGCCTTATCCAGCAAGAGACCCGCAACCTTTCTGCTTTCCCTGAGCATCAAGGAGCCCGCTGATATTTCGGCGTTATACATATGATTTGTTGCTAAGTTCTTCATTTGCATAGAGTGTATCAAAGCATTCTTCCATATGTTCGATGCATGTACCGCGTTACAAAATATCATGCCTGAATCAATAAACGATCCAAGGCTTGTTTATATAAACTATTATTGAATCTTTCGGAAGAGCAAATCGCTGGCATTCGAATGGCCGGGGCCACACATGATATCGGCAACCTTGACAGACCTGCCTTACATGTTTAATTTACCGTAAAAACAGAAAAAGCGGTAACGCAAAATAGAGATTAAAATTGACGTCTTCGCATATTTAACGGATGTTCCCCCTATTATTTTTCTAACATATTGATTAGTATGGTATTATTTGAAGATTGCGTCATTTATGTAGTCACTAATATATCATATTATCTAAAAATACTGCCTGACATAAATAATATAATATGAAATAAATAT
>DATESZ010000018.1:0-13142 GCA_035283845.1 Syntrophales bacterium
CGCCGCTCCGGAACTTTCCGGCCCCACCTGAAGCGTGCCCATCTTGCTGACCTTCGCAATACTGCCGCCGCCCGCCCCTATCTCCATCAAGTCGACGACGGGCACCTGTATTGTGAGGCCGCTTCCCTTCATAAACCTCTGCACGCGTCCGACCTCGAAGGTCGGTACGACGCCGGCGACCCCTTTCTGGATCAGGCACGACTTGGCCGTTGTGCCTCCCATGTCAAAACAGAAAATCTCCGAAAGATTGAAGTGCCTGCCGTAGTATTGGCCGGCGATGACCGCAGCGGTCGGTCCCGACTCGATAATTCTGACAGGAAACTCGGCCGCTGTTTCGACCGAGGTCACGCCGCCGCTTGATAGCATGATAAAGAGCTTGCCTTGAAAGCCGATCGACTTGAGCCGTACAGCCAGCTTGGACAGATAACGTCCCGTAAGAGGCTTGACATAGGCATTGGTGACGGTGGTGCTTGTTCTCTCATATTCCTTGATCTGCGGCAGAACGCGGTAGGAAATCGATACGGAGACCCCCGGGGCTTCGCTGAGAATGATCTCTTCAATCATCAGCTCATGGGTCGGATTCTCAAAAGAATTAATGAGACAGACGGCAATAGACTCAACACCCATCTTGATGAGAAAGCGGACTGCCCGCCTTGCTTCTTCCCGGTCTAAGGCTTTTATGACGCTCCCATCGCTGCGGACCCTTTCGTCCACCTCGAGGCGATATCTTCTGGGGACCAGGGGCCGGGGAAATTCGGCGAATACGTCATAGGGCGCGTAGCGCATCTCCCGGCCAATTTCCAGGACGTCCCGGAAACCCTTTGTCGTGATGAGTCCCGTTTTGGCGCCCTTTCTCTCGATGATGGAATTGATGACGAGGGTCGTGCCATGAATCAGCTCATCCAACTGCGCGACAAAGTCCGGCACAATCGCCTCCAACTCCCTTATCCCCTCCTCAACGGCATCCGAGGGGTCATGAGGCGTGGTCAGGCATTTGCCGGTCTTCATCTCCCCCGTTTGATCGTTAAGCAGGACAAAGTCGGTGAACGTGCCGCCTATGTCACAGCCCAACCGGTAATGCTTGTCTTTCATCTATCCTTCCCTAGTCAGCCATCGAAGACTGCGTATACGAGATCTCCTTTGCCATCATGAAACCTCGAGGACTTCATCCCTTTACCTTCCTTCAGAATAAACCCGGTTCTTCAAACTCTCCATAAACGTCTCGGAAAATTCTCGTCATCTCGCCTACCGACGCGTAGGCCTTGCAGCAATCGACCAGATAGGGCATGACGTTTTTGCCTGCCTTTGTCGCTTTTTCCAGGTCCAGAAGGGTCCGGGTTACCTCGCGTTGGTCCCTTTCCCGCTTTACCCGTTTTAATTCCTCAATCTGTTTCTCTGCGGACTCGCCGGAGTATTCGTGGAGTTCCACGTCCTTTGACTCCCCCTCGGTATAGATATTAACGCCCACCTTGAGGAGCTCTCCGGACTGGATCCCCTTTTCGAAATCGTAAGCCTGCCGGGAGACAAGCTTCTGGATGTAGCCCGCGGCGACTGCATGGATGATCCCACCCTCCTTCTCGATCTTTTCCATCTCCTCCTCGATGACCACCTCCATCTCCTTCGTCAGTGTTTCGATGAAGTAGCTTCCCGCCAGCGGATCGACGGTATCTCTCAAGCCTATCTCGTCCATGAGGAGCTGCAGGGTCCTGAGCGAGATAACGGCAGAATGGGGGGTCGGGATGGTATATGCCTCGTCGTAGCTGCAAAGGGCAATGGTCTGAGCCCCGGCCAGGGCTGCGGAGAGGGCGTAGTAGGCGCCGCGCATGATGTTGTTCTCCGGCTGCGCCTTGGTGAGGCCATAGCCTCCTCCTCCGAAGAGCCCCCGCATGAGCATGTTGGATGCTTTCTTCACGCCGTATTTCTCTTTCAGGTTCCTCGCCCAGAGTTTCCGGGCGGCCCGGAACTTTGCCACCTGTTCCCATATATTACCGAAAACATTCAAGTTAAACGAGAAACGGCCCACGAATTCATCAACGTCATGGCCTCGCAGAAGGACATTGTCTATGTAGGCATTGGCAATCAGGATGGCGTAGGCGATCTCCTGGGCAGGGGTAGCCCCCGATTCCCGGATATGATACCCGCAGACGCTCACCGGATTTGTCCGCGGCATGATAGTCATGGAATATTCGATAGTGTCGCCGATCAGTTTCACAGCCGGCTCTACAGGAAAAATCCATGCGCCCCTCCCGATCATCTCTTTCAGAATATCGTTCTGGGGCGTAGCGGAAATAGTCTTTGGGTCATAGCCGTATTTTTCGGCGACGGCCTGGTACATGGCCAGCATGATGGAGGCTACGGCATTGACGGTCAAGCCGGAGCCGATCTCTGTTAGATTGATGTCCCTAAAGGCTATCTCAAAGTCGCGCAGGGAATCAACAGCCATCCCCACCCGGCCCACTTCCCCTTCCGCCATGGGGTCATCGGAATCGTAGCCCATCTGTGTGGGCAGATCAAAGGCCACGTTCAGGCCCGTCTGTCCGTGAGATATCATCAATTTGAAACGCTCGTTTGTCTCGTAGGACGTCCCGAAACCCGTATACTGTCTTGTCGTCCAGGCCCGGCTGCGATAGCCCTGAGCGTGGATTGCCCGTGTGAAGGGGTAGAGGCCGGGGTCGGCAAGATCCTTATCATAGGAAAACCCTACCCGTTCGAGGTCTTCAGGACCATAAAAGGTTTTCACATGAATGCCCGACTGCAGGGTTACATCAGTAATCCGGCTTTTCTCATCCTTGGTATACTTTGCTACGCCCATGGCGCCTCCTAAGAATGCTTCACATTATCTCTTATCAAACGGACGATCTCCGAGAAAGGAGTCCCGCCCGGAAATACGCCGCTGGCCCCCAGTTCTCTGAGCCTCGGAATATCGCGGACGGGGATTACCCCTCCCACGACGATCATCTTGTCGTCAATGCCTGCCTCGCGGGCCTTCTTCACGAGCTTCTCCGTGATGGGGAGATGGGCGCCGCTCATGATGGAAAGCCCGATTACGTCCACATCCTCCTGGAGGGCAATCCTGATGATCTGGTCCACCGTTTTGTGAAGGCCCGTGTAAATGACCTCCATACCTGCCTCCATAAGCGCGTGGGCCACGACCTTTGCCCCCCGGTCATGTCCATCAAGGCCTGGTTTCGCTATTAGCACCCTGATTTTTTTTTCCCCCAATGCCGCCTCCTATGCAACTAACCGGGCTTCTCTGGTTCCATCTCCCCGTCGAAAATGCCTTTGCCGCGCAGGATATGCTTCTTCACGAGCTGCTCCACCTTTTCCCGATCCTTATCGCGCATTGCCGCAACCATCTCTTTGTGGTCCTTTAATGAAAGCCTTGCATAATCAGCGCTGCTGAGGATCATCCGACGGTAACGTGAGAAAAAGTCCCTGAAATTACTGATGATCGCGTAAAGCTTTTGACTCCCTGCCGCCTTATAGATGATCTCGTGAAACAGGGTGTTGTATAAGGAGATCTTTTCCGTATCATCCGCCTCCAACGCCTTTCTGTAGTTCTCCATGTTGTCTTCAAGTTTCTTGAGGAGGGCGTCATCAACGTGTTCCGTGGCCAGGGATGCAGCATAGCTTTCCAAGACCGCCCTAATGCCTAAGGTCTCATCTATCTCATCCTTTGACAAGTGTTTCACCACAAACCCGCGCTTGTCCGTTTTTTCCAAAAGGCCATCCTGTTCGAGTTTCTTCAGGGCCTCTCTAATGGGAATCCTGCTCACCTTCATCTGCAAAGAAAGCTGAGCCTCAATAAGCCGTTGCCCCTGCGTAAGTACTCCCTTGATAATGGCCTCTTTCAGGGAATCATAGGCCACATCCCCCATGGAGCGCGACTTTTTTAACGGCTTTATGCCGCTCAGCGGCGTTTTTTTTGTCTCTTGCATACTTGTACCCACATTTGTCCTTGAACTTAACCATACCGGTATTGCACACCGAATCCACCTCTCGGGTAATCCCAGGCAACCGACTTATAGCAGCACGCGATATTGCAGCTCCCGCATTCGAGACATCCCGCATATTCCACCACCATATCTCCCGTCTCTTCGTTGAGGGAATAAAGATGTCCCGGACAGACGAGCACGCACATACGTTCCTTGCATGCCGCGCAGATTGCCTGATCAAGCTGGATGTGACTCTCGCAATCGTTCTTTATCGCATCGAGCGCAATCTTTTCGTCCACTTTCATAGTTACATTTTCCTCAGACTTAAAAGGTCTTTGAATCCCTGCCAATTGAGGATGTGTTTCTTTGCAACTTCTTTAGCGCTTGTGTAAAGGGGTTCCTTCGGCCCCCTTCCGACGGTGAAAAGGGCATCAAGAAGCTCTGAGAGGAATTTGGGATAGACGGTGAAGAGCCGTTTGTTTTCGAGCACCTCCTTTGAGTGCCGGAATGTCTCCATATCAGGGAGCACAAAACTCTCTTTGAGCTTTTTCTCATAGAGGGAGAGGAAATTTTCCGATAGATCTCCTTTTCTCAGGGCCTCATTCGCCACGTCGGCCGCTATAGCCCCCGAAGCAACGGCAAACTCCATGCCCCGTACCGTTAAGCCAAGGTTAAGTGAGAAACCCGCCGCATCGCCCGCGATTAGCATCCCGCCAGTATACAATTTAGGAATACCATGAACTCCCGCTTCAGAAATTATATGTGCCGCGTATTCTTTCAACTCTCCGCCTTTGATCCACCGCCTGATTTCGGGTCTTGCCGAGAAATCTTCCATAAGCCGGAAGGCCTCAACGGGTTTCTCTTGCCGTATAAGGGAACCAATGCTGATAACAAGACCCAGGGAGAGCGTGTTACGATTCGTATAGAGGAAACCTCCCCCAAACATGCCCTTGGTAATGGAGCCGATATAGAGATTGGCGGCCCCTTCATCGGGTTGCAGACCGAAACGATCCTCGATGGTCTTTTCGTCGAGCTTGTATATCTCTTTTATAGCCACGGCGTAGTTTTTCGGTTCAAGCGGCCGCCTCATATTCGCCTTTTCCGCCATGAAGGAGAGCGCTCCGTCAGCCGCAATGACGATGCGGGCCCCTATCTCTTCGTCTCCCACCTTAATTCCTGCCACGCAGCCATCTTCCCACAGGAGATTGTCGACTTTCTTTTTCGAGATGACATAGGCGCCTTTCTCAGTCACTTTTTCAGCGAACCAGTTGTCAAAAGTCGCCCTCAATACCGTATAGCTCATAAAGGGCCCGTTTCGCCATCGGTTATTAGTGTACTCGAACTGCGCAGAGGAGTCATCATCGAGCAACGTCATGATCTCTTTCACTACGTGCCGCTCAAAGGGCGCCTCATCAATGATCTCAGGCAGATATTCCCTTATGGGCTCCACGTACATCCTACCGCCAGTCACATTTTTACTGCCCGGGACGTCGCCGCGTTCAAGAACGATGACCTGTCGACCGGCGGCAGCGAGACGGTACGCCGCCGATAACCCCGCAAGACCGCCGCCCACTATGACCGCATCTATCTTCTCCATAAATATTCGTCTATTTCCCCAGCCTTTTTTTCAGTTCCTCCGTCATTGCCGGCAGCACCTCAAAGAGGTCTCCCACTATACCGTAATTTGCATATTTAAAGATAATGGCGTTCGGATCGCTGTTGATAGCAAGGACAACTTTGGATGTGTCCATCCCCATGATATGGTGAATTGCGCCTGAAATGCCCGCCCCCAT
Source organism: Syntrophales bacterium (assembly GCA_035283845.1). Lineage (GTDB taxonomy): Bacteria > Desulfobacterota > Syntrophia > Syntrophales > JACQWR01 > DATESZ01. Next base: position 5,729 of record DATESZ010000018.1, read on the forward strand.
ATAGAACCTCGGGGAAACTGTTTTTCCGCTTTTGCCTATCTGGTCCGCTTGATCTCGCCACTTGGCATCCACAACGGACCTTGTTGCACCCACGGTTGCGCCAATCAGTTCTGCCAAATCTTCAATGATCTTGAAATTCTCAGCGGCTTTTAGTCCCCGTCCGCCGGCTACAATACAGTCTGCTTCCGTCAGGTCAGCTTTGTCCCGCGTCGTCTCCTCTCTATTTATGACCGACGTTTTTATTTGCTCATGCGATATGCCGGCCTGAAATTCTGTAAATTCTCCTTTTGTCGCAAGAGGTGCTCTAACCCCGAATTGATTCGGACGCACCGTCACGATGGCAGGATATGCCGGGAAAGTAATCTCGGAAAGCACCCTACCGCCATACATGGGCCTTATGAATGTCATGGGCTTCTCAAGCCAATTGGCCACGGTTACGTCCGATGCGATCCCCGCCTGAAGGAGCACCGCAACCCTGGGCAGGAAGTCGCGCGCGCTTTGCGTGGCTCCTGACAGGATAATCTTCGCACCGCTTTTTCGTGCGTAGCCGGCAAGCGCCAAAGCATGGCCCTCAGCTGTGTAACTTTCCAACACTGGGTCCGTGACGTGCACGAGCTTTTCTGTGTAATATAGTATCTTATCCTTTACCTTCCCGGACAATTTCCCCAGAAACAGCGCTTCACTGCTGAACCGACCGTGTTCGGCAAGCGTTAAGCCCTCCGAGAGCAACTCCAGTGAAACCTTCCTCAACTCGTCTCCCTTTGCTTCCGTTAATATTAGAACCTTATCCATCGGATGTCCCTAAATGACCATTTCCACATCCATGAGAATCCTTACCGCTTCAATGGCAGCTTCACGAGGCTCGCCGGAAAGGAATTGCACTGCAGGTTTTTTTTTCGGCAGGAAATATTTTACCACTTTAACTTTCGATCCCTGCTTGCCTGTTTGGGCGGCCGTAAGTCCCAGATCGGCTGCTGTTACCCTGGGGATCTTTGCCTTCATGGCCTTCATGACGCCCGTAATCAAAGGGACCCTCGGCTCATTAAGTCCTTTCTGCGTAGTAAATAATGCGGGAATCCGAACTTTCACCACTTCTTTTCCACTCTCTACGGCAACCTCCGCAACTGCCGCGCCGTCGGCTATATCAAGCTTCACGATACTGCCAACGTGCGGCAGTCCCAGAAGCTGGGCGACCATTTGCCCCACTTCGCCCCGGTCATCGTCAATTGCTTGCCTCCCGCATAGTATGATGTCAAAAGGTTCTTTTGCAATGGCCTTGCTTAAAACGAAAGCCGTTGCATACCCGTCACCGTCCAAGAAAACTTCGTCCTCAAGGAGTATCGCTTCGTCCGCTCCCATGGCAATTCCAGTCCTCAATGCCTCAACCGCTTTACCGCTTCCCAGGGTAATCACTTTCACTTTTCCTGTATGTTTTTCTTTGATCCGCAAGGCTTCTTCAAGGGCATATTCGTCAAAGAGATTCATGGCGAACTTCTGTTCTATATTGAGCATTGCCCCGTCCTCGCTTATTGTGACCAAGGCTTCCGAGTCCGGAATCTGCTTTATCAGGACAATAATGTTCATGAATGTTCCCCTTTACGATTTTCCGATGATCATTCTACCCAGAAAATCTTTTATAATCTCATGAGTCCCGCCGCCATAGAGAAGAAAACGGGCATCCCTGAAATGGCGTTGGGGGTTGTATTCGCGTGCAAAGGCATTTGCGCCCCAGATCCTTGTCACCTCATCGACGACTTTTAGACAGGTCTCGGTGGCAAACATCTTTGCCATAGCGGCTTCCTTGCGGCAAGGGAGTTTCTCCTTGATCCGCCATGCCGAATAGTAAACCAACAGCCGACTTGCTTCCATTTCCGTTGCCATATCGGCAAACTTGGCTCTGATGAGCTGGTAGTTCCCTATGGTCTTACCGAAAGCAAGCCGTTTCCTCGCGTACTCAAGCCCCTCGTCATAGGCCGCCTGCGCGATCCCAAGCGCCATAGCCCCTGTCATGGCCCTTACCTCATCGAGAATATCCGTTAAGTATTCAGCGCCCTTATCTACTTCTGCCCCCATAAGATTTTCTTCGGGAATCCTGACGTTATCGAAAACAAGTTCCCCCGTGCCGGTCCCCCGACATCCTAATTTGTCGAGCACCTGACCAGGCGCAAAACCCGGCGTCCCTTTTTCTATAAGGAAAAAATTGAGGCCTTTTACGCCCTTGGACGGGTCCGTCGTGGCGAGCACTGTCGTCACATCTGCAATGGCGCCATTGGTGATCCACATCTTTGTGCCGTTAATCACCCATTCCTTTCCGTCTTTCACTGCCCTCGTCCGGGTCGCCGCAAGATCTGAACCTGACTGGTCCTCTGTGAAACACATAGTGGTGATCTTCTCGCCCCGCATGGCTGGATAGAGGCAACGCTTCTTAATTTCTTCTGTACCGAAGCGGTGAATAAAATTGGTGCCCATAAGTGCGTTCATAATGACGCTCTGGGCAAAACCTACCGATCCACGGGCGATTTGTTCGTAGAAGATCATGGCCGTAACCGGGTCAGCGTTCATGCCGCCTATCTCCTCGGGATAGCGCAGTCCCAAATACCCGAGCCCGGCGAACTCCCTCCACAGTTCCCAGGGAAATTCATCTTTCTCGTCAATCTCCCTTGCCTTTGGCACGACAAGGCGATCGACTGTATCGGCGACAATTTTTTTGAAGAATCCCTGCTCTTCTGTTAAGGCAAAGTCCATATATCCTCCTTTATTTAATCCTATAATTATATCCTTAATGCAATTAAATAACGCCTTTTCCCTCCAACTCCTTCAGCTTTCCGGAAGAGTACCCGAGTGCTCCGTAGATGTTCTCATTGTGCTCCCCGAACCGGGGCGGAAAAGTCATCCGCTGGCCGGACTCCTTCAGAAAGGGCGTCATGAAGGGAGGCGGAGCCATGAATATCTGTGTGCCGGTGATAGGGTCTTTTGCTGTGAGCAGAACATTTTTTACATAGACGTCGTCGATGACCGATTCTATCGTATTTACCCGGGAAATTGCGATCGTTGCATTGTTGCAGAGCTCAATCATCTCAGTGGATGTCTTCATCCGCGTGCACTCATTTATCAGCTTATTCAGGTTCTTCACATCATCGATACGTCCTTTGTTCTTTACGTACTCGGGCTTTGCAAGTTTCTCAAAGCCGGGAAGCTGCGAAAAAGAGGCCCACTGGCGATCATTACCGACGGCAATGTACACGTACCCGTCTTTTGTCTCAAAGACAGAGGTAGGAGCAAAGAATGCGTGGGCATTCCCCCTCCTGGTGATTTTGTAGCCAAAAGACTTCGTCAATGTTATCGCTGTTGTCAGCCAGGAGGTGGTAGACATAAGCATAGAGACGTCGATGCGCTCCCCCTCTCCTGTTCTGGATCTTTTAAATAGGGCTTTCATAATAAGTCCATATGCATGTTCGCTTGTCCCCATATCAGGCAATGGCACTCCCATGAGCTGCGGATCCTCTCCGGCATTGCCGGTAAGTTCCATAAGACCGCCGCGGGCTTGCAGGACGGGATCGTAAGCCGCTTCGTTACTCTCCGGTCCGAACCCCGTAAGGCCGACCCAGATGATATCGGGTTTTACCGACCTCAGCGTATTGTAATCAATACCAAGCTTCTCATAATTTCTCGGCAGTTGGTTCGTAGCGAAAATATCAACATGCAGTTTCACGATCAATTCTTTCAGGAGGTCTTTGCCTTCGGGGGAGGCGAGGTTCAGGGTAACCGCTTCTTTCCCCGCGTTTATCGCCAGAAAATACGCGTTCATCCGCTCTTCTCCCAGATGGTTCTCCCCGATCATCCGGTTTGGGTCTCCGTATACGGGATGCTCCAGACGTATTACCCGCATCCCATCCATTGCCAGGCGGTAACTGAGGTACGGAAGCACCGTTGCCTGCTCGAGCGAAAGCATTGTCATTTCTTTAAATACGTCCATGGGCCATCCTCTCGAATTTAGAATTTATTGTATACCGTATACTAAATTACTCTTCTCTTGTCAAGACACTATTTTAAATTTTCAGTAGATTTTCTTGTCTGTTTTTTCTATTGCACTCTTAATATCTGGCGTGTTATAGGCATAGCGGGATTCTTTCAAAGGAACGATTTTGGATTTTTGTTAGTGTTTTTCTTTCATAAAACTCATTTTCAGATTAGGATGCTGAAAAAAAAGGAGGGAACCATGGAAAAGAATCTTTATTCCTGCGTTAAGTTTCTGGAGAATAATGGACAGCTTGTCCGGGTACAGGAAAAACTTTCTCCGCTCTATGAAGTTGCCGCTGCCTTACGCTATCTGGAGCAGAAATCGGGTAAGGCGGTGTTGTTGGAAAAAATTGAGGGATATGATGACGTTGTAATTCTCGGCAACCTTTTTTCTAACCGCCGGAGGTTAGCCTTGCTGATGAACGTGCCTGAAGACCACCTGATTGAAAATTATCAGAAACGGATGGCGGTGGTTGTGCCTCCCCGGGTAATGGATGCGAAATTAGAGGACGTTGGACTGGCGCAGCTTAAGAAACCGGAGATTACAGCGTTGCCCGTCCTTACCCATCACGCCAAAGATGTGGCGCCATATCTGACCAGTGCGGTAGTTATAGCGAAGGATCCAGAGACTGGCATCAGGGGCATGGGCATTCACCGCATACAGGTGAAGGATAAAAGTAGATTGGGGATATTTCTGGGCTCGCCGCCACTTTCGGATTTTCTGGTTAAAGCCGAGGCAACGGGTAAAGATTTGGAGGTGGCGATCGTAATCGGGATCAATCCACTGACATGGCTGACTTCGGTAGCTTATGCTCCTGGCGGGGTTGATAAATTTGGGCTGGCCGGAGCTTTGCTGGAAGAACCGGTAGATTTGGTACGTTGTGCTACTGTAGATGTCGAGGTGCCGGCGGAGGCCGAGTATGTAATTGAGGGAAGGGTATTGACAGGAATACGGGAAAAAGAAGGGCCATTTGGAGAATCCAACGGGGTCTATCTGACTTATGAAAATCCGGTTATACAGATACAGTCTATCAGCCAGCGGCCCCATCCGGTTTATCATGCGCTCTTGCCCTTCAACCATGAGGAAAGTATTCTCATCGGGTTATCTTGGGAAACACAAAACCAGAGGGAACTGCAACAGCGTTTTCCTTTTGTAAAGCGGATGCACCTGGAGGAAGATGATTGGACCAAAGCCATTATGCAGGTGGACCGGGAGCAGTTAGACACACCATTGCTGGAGTTCGCCAAGCAGGTCTTGCAAGAATTATATTTTGTCAAGACACTCATCCTGGTAGATACAGACATAAATATTTATGATGGTGAGGAGATCTCCTTTGCTCTTGCCACCCGCTTCCAGCCAGATCGGGATATGTTTGTGGCAAGCGATCAGCCGGCCCTATCCTTGGACCCCTCGGCCACAGTCAGTTCTCAAGGATACCGGACCTCGAAAGTGGCCATGGATGCCACTATACCGCCTGCAGAACGGCAGAAATACGAAAAAATTGCCATTCCGGATTCCGTGTCGCGACAGATACGGGAAAAATTGGGAGATAAATATTGTCAATAGGGATTTCATTGCCAATTTGAATGCGTAATTTTCATAAGGAAAGGAGTGAAAGTGTTTAGAAGTTCGAATATAAAAGGCATCCTTTTTGATTTTCATGATACACTGATCGATAAAGGCGGCATTGTAGCAATAGAATGCGCTTTACGGGAAGCCGCCAATTTTCTTCAGGAACAGGGGTTTGGGGTTAGCTATGATGATTACAGCCGGGTTTGGAAAGGTTGCGTGGCCATCGGTCGCAATATTATGCAGGATGGCCGGGAATTCAGCTTTGCGGAATGGCATCAGCAAATCTTTGCCGGGCTGAATATTCCTTATGACAGTGAAATGGCGGTACGGCTCAACAAGCATTTTATGCTGGGATTTATAGATCACATCAAGCTGGTTCCCGGAGCAGTTGATATCTTAAAAAAACTGAAAAACAACTATGTTCTTGGTCTGGTTTCCAATAGTATGGCTGAAAATACGATGATTGACCTGGAAAGAACTGGGCTAACGGAATATTTCGATACGATCACCATCTCATCTCAAGTTGGTTACTGCAAACCCCATCCGATCATTTATCAGACGGCGATGCGCTCAATAGGCCTTACAGCGGAAGAAATATGCTTTATTGGCGATAATTGGGAGGATGATGTTGTTGGACCTACGCAGCAGGGTATGCAGGCTATTTGGGTTAAGCCCTCTAAAAAACATATGGAATCCTGGCAGTTACAGATGCATGGTGTGTCAGTTGTCGAGAGAATAGAACAAATATTGGAGATGTTAGGCGTTGATGAATCAGGAGCGCCGGCATAATTCCATTTCTAATTAATGGGACCTATCTCGGATTGCTGATAGGTCCCTCGAATTCCACTATTTCCCCGGCCTCTTTCAGGAGCTTTTCCCCCCTCCTATTTTGCCATTTTCCATGCCTGCTGGAGCGATCTTTTTACCAGCACCCTTATCAATTTCCGCTTGTACCATGCTGAAACACCCATGTGAGGCATGGGGCGAATCTTCTCCTGCGCCGCCTCTGATGCTTTCTCCACCAGGCTATCTGTAATGCTGTTCCCCGAAAGAACCGCTTCCGCCTCCTTCACCCTTACCGGACCGGATGCTACGGCCGTCAAGGCAATCCTTACATCCTTGCACTTACCGTCGGCAAGGCTGAGCTGAGAAGCAGCCCCAACTATCGGGAAATCTATGGCCTCCCTCTGGCTTAGCCTCAAATAGGCGCCGCCGCTGCCTTTGGGAGGTGTGGGAATCAGGAGTTCCTTGACAAATTCCGCAGGACCCAGGGTATTTGCCCCTTCCCCTTTCTGGCTGTATAACTCCTCAATACCTATCACTCTCTCCTTGCCGGAACCCACTACCTTTACCTGCGCGCCAAGGGAGATCAGGGCCGGCGGGGTGTCGGCCTGGAAAAGGGCGCAGCAATTTTTAGACCCCTTGGCAACGTAGCATACATCTCCTCCGCGCTTTAAGCATGGAGGTCTTGATTTCCGCCACTGGTGCGACTGGTTGTAATGCCAGCACATGGAATCAATGCAGATGTTGCCGCCAATGGTGCCCATGTTCCGGATCTGGGGGCTTGCCGCCCTTCCAGCCGCTTGAGAAAGAGCCGAAAACCTCTCTTTTACCGGCAATGAATTTGAAAGTTCTTCCAAGGTTGCCAAAGCCCCTATCTTCAGCCCCTTTTTCTCATCAAACTCCAGACCCCTCATATCTCCGACATGCTTCAGGTTTACGAGATACTTGGGGGTGACAACCCGCTGCTTCATCTTTACCAAGATATCCGTCCCTCCGGCGCATATCGCCGCCCCTTCCTTCTTTTCAGAAAGAATAGAA
>DATESZ010000019.1:0-3106 GCA_035283845.1 Syntrophales bacterium
GCCCCCTGTTCGATGAAAACGCTTTCCGCCATAGCCAACTCATATAATGAAAATCTCATCGTAAGGGCGGCCGATGTGACTTTGAAGGAAAGGAGAAAACTGGTGCTCATCGTGCGTGAGACGCCCCTTCACGAGGGACACCTTGAGCTGATGATGAGGGTGACACGCATGGGCGGGGTAATTATGCCGCCCGCTCCGGCTTTTTATCACATGCCGAAAACCATAGATGATATTATCAATCAGACTGTAGGCAAGGCTCTTGATCAGTTTTCCATTGAATCCAACCTGTTCAACCGATGGGGAGAAGAAGACGGGGGAAGCCGGTAAAACCTTTACAGTAGGAGAATTGATGGCGGACAAGTCCCATAACAAAAAAGATATTCATATCAAAGCCTGCCTTACTCACAATGTAGAAACGGCCGTTTCCAACGGCTTTGAAAAGGTTAAACTATCGGCAGGCTTCCCTGATTTCTGTTTTTCCGAGATGGATACAAGTTGTGAATTCCTCGGGAAGAGGCTTGCCCTGCCCCTGATCATTGCTCCGCTGACCGGCGGTGGTAATTTATCAAAAAAGATAAACAGTCGTCTGGCAAAGGCGGCTGAGACACTCGGGCTGGGCATGTCTGTCGGCTCACAAAAGCTGATGCTCGACAATCTCTCTCCGCCTGATTCTTTCCTTTTACGGGACATTGCCCCCTCTGTTCCCCTTCTTGCCAATATCGGTATTGTGCACGTTAAAAGAGGGAAGAACTATTTATTAAAGGCCGTTGAATCCATTGAGGCCGATGGACTGAGCCTTTACGTCAATCCAATTCAGGAAGCGCTTCAGGAGGGGGGAGAAAAGGATTTTTGCGGTCTCCTGACCATACTTGAAGAAATAATGACCGATTTCCCATATCCCATAATCCTTAAAGAGGTTGGGTCGGGCATTTCCGAACCTCTGATGAAATGGGCAGCCGGTAAAACCGGCATAAAGGGTATAGACGTTGCCGGTCTGGGAGGGACAAACTGGGCCAGGATCGAGGGGCTTATTTCGGACTGCGATTATGAGTTGTACGAAAGTTTAGGCACGGCCACATCGGAGGCCGTGATGGCGGCTAAGAAGCATCAACGGGATGGCAGTTGCCTGATTGCTTCCGGCGGGATACGAACCGGAATTGAAATGGCGAAAGCGCTGGCGCTTGGGGCAAACCTTATAGCGATCGGGCTTCCCTTTTTACGATGGGCTTCTCAATCCTTTGAGGAGATTATAAAAGGCGTTGACAAACTTAAAAGGGAATTGCAGGTGGCTATGTGGCACACAGGTTCGAGCAGGATTAACGAACTGGAAGGTAAATTTTTTTTGAGAGGGTAGATGATGACGGGCGCGTATTACTGAACTTTAAATCCGACCACGCTATGATGATATCGATGTCCTTCTGCGACAATTAGTTCTCATGGATCAGCACCTCGCGGATCTGGTTGGCGGCATCGGGATATTCGCGCTCCTCAGGGTCGTGGTTCTGAAGCAGGAAGTCGCGGTAGCAGTGTTCGATGACGGGCTTGGAGTGGGTTTTGTTTTGTCTCGCACGGGAAGCAGTAAATCTGCCGCAGTGCCAGTCACCGGCCACCGAGTTCCTCCTCCAACTGCCCGACGACATCCCCGATGAAATCGTGGAATCCCCAGCCGATGCCGTCGGCCATCTGCTCCACTCTCGCCAACCGGTCGCGGAACTGGGGATACATCCCCCGCGCCTTGCCGCGCAACAGGGCGGCCAGTTCGTCCAGCGCCGACTCCACACTGTCGTAAAACCGCTCGTCAATGTCCCCATACTCGTGGGTGAATCTCGTGCCGTTCTCCACAGCGGTTCTTAGCGGCCACTTCGTACAGGTCTTTCACCAGGGCGAGCAGCGCGGACTTGTCCCAGGCGGCGAGTTGTTGGCGGACCACGCTCCAGCCGCCCGGCTTCTTGGTTGCATTTTTCATGGTTTGAATGGGCGAGATAGGACGGGTTTCAAGGCGGGCAATGATTCGGGCGGAACGATCAGGGTGATGCTGCGCGCCTGTCCAGGTACGCGCCGAATGAAGCCCCGCCTCTCCAGCGTGAGCACCATCGAATGCACGCTCGGCGGCGTGATCTGAAAAAACCGCTGCATGTCTGCTTCTGCCGGAGCACGACCGTTCACGATGCTGTATTGATGGATGTAAGCCAGGAACTGGCCTTGTCGTTCGGTGTGGGTTGATTTCATAATGTTTTGTCGCTGGTCGATATTGACTCCATTCATGACTCACGCCTCTCCAGCGAGACAACCACGGCACGGCCTTTTTCGGTAAGCCTGTATTTCTGCTTGCTGCTGCGAGGCTTATCGGGAATGGTCATTTCCAGTAATCCGGCATTGAGCGCTGGTTGCAAGTATGCCTCGATAAAGTTGTCCCGATGGCGCAGACCCAATTTTTCTTGAAGTTCGGCTCGGCTCAATTCTCCATTACAAACTGCCAACAGTCGCTGGACTTGCCCGGTGACTTGCCCGGTGACAGCATCAGCCAATTCCCCCACCTCTAAATTGGCCACCTCCAATGCCGCCGGATGCACTGGCAGGCGTACCATGAAGTAGCTATGATCGTCGTCGAAATCAAATTCGGCAGGAGGCGAGCTGTTGGCCTGCAACTACACCCAATTGGCTATCTGCCCTGCTATTCTCCTTTTAGCAGTTCGTCAAATGTTCTCCTGGCTTCTCGTCGATCTTCTTCGCCCAGTGGTTCCTCGTCTTCCTCGGATATCATCCATGCCGCTACAAAGAGGTCCTTTCCGTGATTAATCAACTCTTTCTTGACCTTCTTTGCGCTATCGAGATTCACCCCTTTTTGTTTCAAGTAACCATAAGCGGCATCAGCAATCCGTTTTATAGCGGATACATGTTCCGAGTTGTCTATGGAGCCGTCCAGGAAGAATTTGTGTTGCTTCTCCAGCAGAGCAATCCCGAACTCTGTAACCGTTTTAATTATGTCTTCCACTTCCTCTGTTCCTCAGATAACGCGGGGCTGAGCCGTCGCGAAGCGGCCGGTTTCGTGCCCCTGGTTCTCCCGTAGCGGAGCGGAGGGAAGGGGCACCGGCTCAGCCCCGCG
>DATESZ010000020.1:0-13833 GCA_035283845.1 Syntrophales bacterium
GAACTGCATGAGGGATATAAATGAAAGGATAAGCAACCCGGCAGATGTGGCTTGCGCTGCAAAAATTTGCTGAAATGACAGATGCTTTCCTTCAATCCACGTGCCAAGTTCCAGCCATCCATGGGCTCCATGCAAAAATCCAAATGCCGACAATAACCATAGACTTTCCCCAAGCTTCAGGTCGCTTCCCTTCATGTTTTTTGCGGCGATGGATACTCCCAGAAAAAGAAAAGAGGCGCCGTATAAAAGGTACAGAAAGTGAATCGGGTTGATGTTGGCAAAGAGTTTTAGCATAATGAATTTGTAACTGGCATCGCCCCTATTCCAGACCAAATTTTTTCAGTTGATACCGGAAGGAATCATAACTGACACGCAAAAGTTTTGACGCCCTGGTTTTATTATGACCCGACCTTTCCAGCGCCTGAACAAGCAGATCCTTTTCAAATTCATCGAGGGATATCCCCTCCTCCGGTAGAATGAAGCCCTCTTTCCTCTCGCTGTCCCTGTGTGCAGCCAGTCCACTTATTTCCGCAGGTAAATGTTCAGGCATTATGACCTTTGCGTTCTGGAGCACCACAATGCCGCGAACCACATTTTTCAGTTCCCGCACATTGCCTGGCCATTTATAAAATTTCATCACGTTTGCGGCTTCCACGGAAAATCCTTCTATCGTCTTGTTGTATTCCTTGGAGAAGGCAGCAAGAAAATGCCTGGCCAGGACAGGAATATCCTCCATTCTTTCCCTTAAAGGAGGGACGAGAAGGGAAAAGGCATTCAGCCGGTAATACAGGTCCATGCGGAAATCACCCTTTTCCACGGCATCTTTCAGGTTCCTGTTCGTCGTGGCGATAACCGTTACATCGACGCTGATTTCTCCCTGGCCGCCAATGCGCCTTACCGCCCTTTCCTCCAGGACCCGGAGCAGCTTGCTCTGAAGGTTCAGCTTCATCTCCCCTATCTCATCGAGAAGCAAAGTGCCGCCGTCGGCCACTTCAAAGAGCCCTTTTTTACTTGCCCTCGCATCGGTAAAAGAACCCTTCTCATAGCCAAAAAGCTCGCTCTCGAGCAGGGTATCTGGCAGAGCGCTGCAGTTTACCGCAATGAAGGGAACGGAAGAACCGGAAGCTGGACCATGCATCATCTGGTGGATGTTCCGGGCTATCACCTCTTTGCCGACGCCGCTTTCCCCCGAGATAAGGATACTCGAGACGTGAGCTTCGGCCATTTTTTCCACCTTTTCCTTGAGGGCATTCCTGGCGCTTGAAGCGCCGAGAAAATCTTCTTCAAAAAGGGATGAGCTTACTTTCCTCAGGTATTCCAGCTCTTTTGTCAGTTTTATGTTCTTTATGGCATTGCCGACGACAATTTTTACCTCATCCATGTTGAAGGGCTTGGTGAGATAATCCCAGGCCCCGATCTTCATGGCCTTCACCGCTGTTTCCGCCGTATCGTCGGCGGTCAGCATAACGACTTCCACATCTAATCCGGTATTTTTTAACTCCAGAAGCGTGTCCATACCGCTTCGCCCCGGCAGGTTGATATCCAATAAAATAACGTCGGGATGCCATGACCTGATTTTTTCTACGAGCCCAACCCCGCCGGTTTCCGTGCGTACCTCGTACCCCTCTCTTTCCAGGGAGCGCAAAAGCATGGACAGAATAAGTTCATCATCATCAACGATATATATCTTAGCCAGGCTTTTCATGTCTTCGCCGATCCCTTCTCTCCCATTTTTACGGGTAAAATAATCCTGAAGACTGCCCCCCCGGAGGCGTTGTTAGAGCCGGTAATAGCGCCGCCATGTTCTTCCACGACTCTTTTGGAAACGGCCAGACCCAGCCCGGTGCCTTTTCCCTTGGTGGTAAAGAAGGGTTGAAATATCTTCTCCTTCAACTCATCGGGAATGCCTTTACCAGTATCATGCAGCTCGACGGCAATATTTCCCTCCGTCTTATCATAGCAGGTCTTTACCGTTATTTTTCCCCCCTCCGGCGTGGCATCGGCAGCGTTAAGAAAGAGGTTTAAAAAGACTTGTTGCAACTGCTGAGGATCGGCAAGGATGTCGGGAAGGTTATCATCCAATTCCCGTACGATCCGCTTATGCGCATCACGGGAGGAAAAAGAGGGATGCTTTTCGATAAAATATATCGTTCTTTCCAGTATTTTATTAATATTGACCGCCGCCGGCTGGGCGGCTACCGGTCTGGCAAAATTAAGAAGATTTTTCATAAGCAGCTCAATCTGCCTTATTTGCCCAATAATTTTTGACAGGACTATCCTGTCTCTTTCTTCCAGATCGAGTTCCGCCAACAGGACCTCAATCGAGACCTTCATGCCGGCTAAAGGATTCCTGATTTCATGGGCTATGCCCGCGGCCATTTCTCCAGATACCCGCAATTGTTCCGTTCTTTGCATTTCCTGCATCTGTTTTTTAAGAGATTCCGCCATTTCATTAAAAGACTCAGCTACTTCTCTGAACTCCCCATGAAGACCCCTGATCCGGTAAGCAAGATCGCCGGCCTTCAACCTGCGGGTGGCATCAAGCAGACCATTGACTGGCTTTGTCAGACTTTGAATCAGGATAAAAGCAAAACCCACAGCAAAAAAAGGCCCTACCGTAACTAAGAGAAAAAGGATGCTTTTCCTATGGGCTATTCCGCGCATGATTTCTTTTTCTTTTTTATCCAGATTTGAACTCGAAATGATTATCAGGTCTTTCACCTTATTTATAAGATCGTCTCCCATCCGCAAAGCTGCTTCCGCATGCCGTTCCGGAACGGCCGGTGCTGGAGCAGTTAATGTTTCATGTGTCAGTTCGTGATATGCCTCAATCTGCTTTCGCAAATTATTTATTGTTTGCTCGGTCGGGGGGAAGTGATGGCAGGTAAGGCATGTTTTTACTGCTTCAATGATGCTTTTATTCTCAGGAATTCCTCCTCCTGCCTCATCGCGTGCACCTTTGAGCCTGTTCTGGTTTTCTTCGATGCTTATTAAAAGGTCTTTTCTCAGAGATACAACATGGCGAAGAGCGGCAATATTATGCAATTCATAGATGATTTTTTCCATAGTGGTAATGACATAGACGCCACCAAAGAAAAACATCAGAGCGAAAACGCTGAGTCCAAAAATAATTTTTTTCTTCATTGCCTCATTTAATGTCCCCGTAGAAAATTACAAAGCCATCATTCCTCCCCGTATCGGGCAGGAGGTAAGCTCCAGCCGGAATGACAAAAGAAAGGTTTGGCTTAAGAAGCGCCGCCGTAGCTATGGAGCCCTGAAAGTATCAGGTTGACGCCAAGGTAACAAAAGATAGTGGCGGCAAAGCCGGCGATAGACAGGACTGCCGCCTTCTTTCCCCGCCAGCCGCGGGTGATCCTTGCATGCAGATAAGCCGCGTAAATGAGCCAGACGATGAGCGACCAGGTTTCTTTGGGATCCCAGCTCCAGTATGTTCCCCAAGCCACGTTTGCCCAGAAGGCGCCCGTTACGATGCCGATCGTTAAAAGCGGAAACCCGATGGCGATTGTCTTGTAGCCGATCTCGTCAAGCGCGGAGGATGAGGGGATATAGCTCCAAAAAAGCGACGTTGACTTAGCGGAAAGGTTCTCCGCCCTTGCCTTAAAAAGATAGAGGATGCTGATACCAAAGGATACGGCAAAGGCGGCATACCCCACAAAACAGGTAACGACGTGGGAAATAAGCCAGTTGCTTTGCAGCGCCGGCACCAGAGGCTGGATGTCCTTGGGGTTCAATGAAGCGTAGGCCATGATAATAAAGGGGAAAGGGGTCACGAATGCGCCAATCGTTCTGATTTTAAATTTTGCCTCCAGGACAAGATAGACGACAGCAATCGTCCAGGCAAAAAAAACCAGCGATTCATAAAGATTCGTAAGAGGAGCGCGGCCTATTCCCATCTGGTAGGACTCGTGCCATCTCATGGCCATGGCTGCCGTCTCTATAATGACTCCCCCTAGGAGAGTCAAGGTGGCTGCCTTTCCCAGCCCCTCGGAACGGAAGGCTAAATAAGACACGTAAAGCACCATCGCGAAAAAGTATACAAATATGGAAATACCGAATAGTAACGAATTGTTCATTGAGAAACCTCCTTAAAACTCTGAATTATACCCTCCACTTCCCTGACAAAGGCATTGCGGTTTTTGTTTGCCGTACCTCCCACCGTTACTTCCGTCCTGCCTTTCTTGTCTTTTTTCAAGGATATCCAGAGTTTTTTGTGGGACACAAAAAAAGCGGCCATAATGCCCAGAATCAAAAGTACGCAGCCCAGCCACACCGCCCATTCACCGGGATCTTTGTTCACCTGGAGTCCCGTATATTTTTTCAGCTTCAGGTCCTTCACCCGTAAATAGTAATCGCCTCGTCGCATTTTATCGTAATTGGGATTATCCATCAAAAGCCAAATGCCTGACGGGTTCGCCTTCTCCGGGTAGATATTGACGCCCAGCGCCGGTCCCCCTTCAGATCCGTCCGGCAGGTGAAAATGTTCCTGATAATCGGCCGCCTCAATCTTATCGGCCATACCGGGTATATCAACTTTAATGCCGAAGGGCGCCACCAGGGTTACCATTGGGGATTCGTCCTTATTCAGGACATCGATTGTCACCTGGTCGGGAAGAGCCCCGTAGCTTGACTGATAGAAGGTTACCCCTTCAAACGTCATCGGGTCGTTCACCCGGATGGTTTTTTTCATCACTTCCTTTCCGTCCTTAATGATGGAAAGATCGCTGCGATAATCCTTCGGGGCGCCGCTGGGATAGAATTCTGCCTTAAAGGAATTGCATTTCACCGAGAAATTTAGATGCTTAACATCCCCTGCTCTCGTTTCAAGCCGGGAAATTGCCTCTCCTTCGAAGATATTGACGTACCCCTTGAAACCAATAAAAGAACCGATGAGGGCGCCGATGAAAATCATGAGCACGCTGAGATGGGTGAAAAAAAAAGCCAGGCGGCTATATTTCCCTTTTTCAAAGAAATAATGCCTGCCGCCGTCTTCTGCATGCGTAACCACGGGCTTGCCGTAAAAGCTCTTTCCGGCCCGTTCCATAATTTCCCTTTCGACGGCATCCAGCGGACGGGCATACTTTGCCTTTGTAAGAGGATTTAGGGATTTCCCCAAGTTTTCGTCAAGGATAAGGTTTTTCTTCCTCAGCCCGGCCATGATGCCGCTATAGCGATCCATCGTACAGGCAATGATGTTCATTGCCAGCAGGGCAAGGCATGAGATAAACCACCAGCTATGATACATATCCAGAAGCCCCAGTTTATTGAAGAGGTCTACCATACTCGGTTTGAAAAACCGATAGTATTCCTGCAGGGGTTTATTCTGCTCAATGATCGTGCCGGCGACGGACAGCGCGGAAAGTATAAGTAAAAGAGAGATGACGAGTTTCAGGGAGGTAAAGAAATTCCAAATCCTGTCCGTCCAGTCGGTCTTCTTGGCCTTCACTTCTTTGTCAGGAGACACAAAATCCTCCCTTTCTAAAACAACAAAAGCCCTCCATCACAGAGCATCGGGGAGGGCTTTTAGATTGTCTAACAACAATGATGTCATTTCTTATGGCACTTGTCGCATTCTTTAGCATCGGCTTTAACGCTAAAAGCCTTTTTGCCGTCGTGGCAGGCGCCGCATCCCTTGCCGGCCTGCATGTCAGCCATCTTATGTTCGCTTTTCTTCATCTTGAAGATTTTGGTATGGCAATCGGTGCATTTAAGACCCGGATCGGCGTGGGCTTTGCCATCGAATACGACCTTGCCCTGAGTTTTCTCATCCCATTCTACTTTTTTGCCCGGACCTACAGCCATAGCGCCACCCGCAAGTGCGAAGACGAAACAGGCTGCGACTAAAACGATAAAAAATCTTTTCATATAAAACCTCCCTCTATGCGGATTTTGGCTGTACATATTAGATTGCAAGCATCGTGTCAAGTAAAATTCACACCTGTAAATCACTGGTGCATGGGGATGTCCCGCAGATATGCATGCTCGACCCCAACGGGATATCGCGCGGTAGCTTGCCGCGACAATTTGTGCGCAAAGGAATGTCTAAAAGAACGACATGTCGTTTCCGGAATGCGGAGATCGCCAAACATCCGAATTCGCAGATATTCTTTGATGCTAAAAAAAACGACTGCCGTTGATGCAACAACCGTCACCACGTCCATTTTTCCAAAATGGAGGGAATAGAGGTTTTTAATTTCCTGCAGCAAAATCTCACTCCGCCGGTTTTGTATGAATATTTGTGCGGCACCGAGAAAATGACGCATCTTTTTAATGAGCTTTTTATAATACTTGACACGCTCACGGATGCGCGCGTCCGCATGGCCCTCGCAATACAAGTATCCCCCAAAAGCAGTTTTCATCACCCGCAGCAGGGAGGCGCCGTTTCTATTGTAATCTATTTCAAAAGCAAGACGCAAAAATTCTTTTGATTCCTCTCTGTTAAAATGATCGTGATGAAACCAGATTTTCCCCTGACCGTGCTTGGATTCGTAGGGAAGATCGGGGAGAAGTTTCCCCTCGTTTTCATAATCCTTATACAATTTTGTCCCAGGTAAAGGGCCCAACTGCATGAATTGCAGATATTCCGGATTCAGGGAGGTCACAAAGTCCACGTCTTCCCAGATCGTTTTTTTATCATGGTATTCAAGAAACAAGATCGATGAAGCCATGACGCTGATCCCTCTTTTCCTTAATTCATTGATAAGAACATGAAAATCGATGTTTTCGTTTTTTTCATAAATTTCCTTTTTGGATTCAACGCCAATCCAGATAAACGTTATTCCCAAACGGACAAGAATATCCAGATCGCCAATGGCAAGCAGGGTTTCAGCGGAACTGAAGATGGAAAAAGTAAAAAAACGATGATTCTTTTCCATGAGTTCCAGTAATTCCAAGGCTCGCTCTTTCATTTTTAAAAAATTTTCATCCAACACGCCGAAATCCGTGATGTTTTTTTCATCCTCATATTGAGAACAGACATCGAAGATATCCCGGCCGGTTTTTAAGTAGGGGGTATAGTTGCCAAAGAAATGCGACGTGGCACAGAAACGACATCTATTGGCGCAACCTACGCCTGTAATCAGAATGCCCGAGTCGGCCGGCCAGGGAACCCCCATGACTTGACGGTTGAAGGAGCTGTATTCAAGGGGGTGCTTGATAGGCTTGTTCAGATTTTCTCCGAACAGTTTCCTTAAGAAATAGACTCCCTCGCCTCTGCAGACGAAATCATGGTCGATCGTGGATCCTATGTCGGGAATGCTTGCACCGTGGCCCCCCAAGATGATCTTTGATTTCGGCGACGCTTCGCGAATAAGCCGCGCCATTTCCTTTGCTTTTTTAAAATTGGACACAATAAAACTGATGCCTATGTAATCGTAGCCTTTGCGTATTTCCTTTTTAAAGCGATCAAAGGTGGGAAAATCCAGGACCACTGCCGGCATGTCAATATTTTCAGCCAAAAAGTACAGCCCTTGACTTCCATGATTGAATCTATAGGAAAATATCCCCTGTTCTCTCGTGACCTGATTGTGAAACAGCTCCATTTTATTATCTTTTTCGCCGTATTCATCATCAACGCCATAGGGTCCGAATACAGAGGTGAGTAAGCATTTCATACGATTTTTCCTTCCTTTGTCATTTTGGGATTAACCCAATTTTTTCTGCGGCAGTATATAGGAAAGCGCAGAAATATCATGTAAAACATTTGTAAAAGTCGATTACTCAGTACGGTTACCACCTCAAGTCTTGACAAAGCGGCTGACGAGGCCTATGGCGAATTGAATTGCATACCTGGCGTGTGGTGCAGTGAACGCCATCCAACCGTAGGATAGGCGGTGTAAAGGGGTAGCAGACAACCATTGGAAAGACGATTCTTTTCCAGGGAGCGACGGCGAAGAACCGCGCCCTCGTCGCCGCGTTCGAGCAGCGCCTGGGCAAGCCGATCCATGTCTCGAAATTCTGCCATCTCACCGGCGCCTGGGGGATCGCGCTCCTGATGGCCGATGCAAAGATAACGCAAAGCCGCTTCCGCGGCCTCGACTTCCACCTGAAACCGGTCCCTATCGCCTCGGAGGCCTGCAACTTTTGCAACAACCGCTGCAAGATCACCATCGCCGATGTGGACGGAGAAAAGGTCGCTTTTGGCTTTTTGTGCGGTCGTGACTACGATATAAAGAAGTTCGTCAACAACAATACCTCCGGCCTCGACCTCCTCAAGGAACGCAATCGCATCTTCGTCTCCGTAAACCGGCGGGAATCCGGCGGCGGGATCACCATCGGCCTGCCCGCGGCCCTCCATCTGGCCGATGAACTCTCCCTCTGGGAATGTTTCTTCGCGCGGCTCGGCATCAATACCGTAACAAGCGAGGGATGCCGGGAAGGAATCCGGGAGGGAAAGCGCCTTGCCCAGGCCGAATTCTGCGCCCCGCTGGCGGCCCTCCACGGTCACGTACGCTGGCTCCTTCCAAGATGCGACTACGTCTTTGTCCCTTTTGCCCTGGAGAGAAGGATCGGCGAGAAAGGGCTCCGGCGGCAGTACTGTTACTATACCCAATTCGCTCCGGCCCTCGTTCTCACTTCAGAAGGCCAGGACAAGGCAAAGCGGATACTCACACCCCTCGTCCACTACCTTTACTCGGCGTTCAGCACGAAGGTGCAGCTCTACCGGATGATCACGGCAATCCATCCGGGGATAAGCTTCTTCACCGTCGCAGGCGCGTACGACGAGGCGGTCGCATTCCATGAAAGCGCGCTCGAACAAATGAGACGATCAACCAGAACCTGATCCGTTCCATCGAGGAGCAGGGGGGCGAGGTAATCACGACCCCCTACACCACCTACGCAAAGATGATTGCCGGACCTTATATGCGCAAGTGGCTCATCGAGGGGCACATCAAGAAATATCATCCCGACGTGGCGCTCTTCGTCCAGGCGAGCCCGGCCTTCTGCTGCCCGTCGCTTGTCACCGAGGCGATGACCCGCAAGATAGAGGCGGTCACCGGGGTCCCGGTCGTCTCGATCACTTACGACGGCACCGGCGGAGTCAGGAACGACGCCGTCATCCCCTACCTGAAGTACCCGCACCGCCGCACCCTGACCCCCTCGCTTTGCGTCGCCTTTTAACGCCGGGACAGATTATTCCAATACTTTCCGTATTCTGAATTCCAACACCTGAATTCTTTCTTCTTTAGTCCAGCCGCTTCCTGAACCTCCTGATAGCGCTGGCAAAGAGGATTGCGCCCAGTGCAGTCATGGCGGCTAATTGCCCCCAAAGAATGGATAAGTCCACTCCTTTAAGGAAGACACCTCTGATGATGACGAGAAAATATCTCAGGGGATTCAGGCAGGTCAACCACTGCACCACAAAGGGCATGTTGGCTATGGGAAAGACGAAACCGCTCAGCATGAAAAAGGGAAGGATGAAAAAAAAGGTCGTCATCATGGCCTGCTGCTGGGTCGAGGAAATGGTGGAGATAAAAAGTCCCACGCCGAGAGTGCTTAAAAGGAAAAGGCAGGAAGCGACAAAAAGCAGGGCAACGCTGCCAGCCAGAGGCAGGCTGAACCAGAAAAGGGCAAAAAGAGTGACCACGACCATCTGGGTCAGGGAGATGATTATGTAGGGGATGGTTTTTCCTATGATAAGCTCTACCGGTTTCAAGGGGGTTACGATCAGTTGCTCCATAGTGCCAGATTCCTTTTCTTTGATGATCGCCATCGAAGTGAGCAGGAGGGAAAGCAGCATGATCAGAAAGGCGACGATACCGGGAACGAAGAAATTCTGGCTTTCGAGGTTGGGATTGTACCAGGTCCTGATGCGGGCATCAATTCTTCCGTAATCCATCCTCTGGGGATAGAGCTCACGCAGAAATTTTCGGTTCAGGCCGTCGATTATCGTCATAGTGTAGGAAAGGCGGAGGAAGGCCATATTGCTCATGCTCCCGTCCGCCAGTATCTGGATGCTTGAGCTTTGTCCTTTGCGGATCATCCTGCTGAAATCCGGGGGAATCTTGATGCCCATATCCACCTTTCCCTGTAAAAGAAGTTGTTCCAGATCATCGTAACTGTCCACAATATTGGTAATCAGGAAAATTTTGTTGCCCCGGAAAGCGTCGTTTACCATGCGGCTTTCCCGGGTTTTAGACTGATCCATAATGGCCACCCGCACGTCCTTGATGTCATAATTGACAACGTAACCAAAAATCAGAAGCTGAATGAGGGGCGCTATGATTAAAATCGGCCGGTTCTTTCTGTCACGGAAAAGCTGGATGAATTCCTTGCGAATAAGTTCACGAATACTGAGCCAGTTCATATTACAGGCCTTCCCTTTTCAGGAGCAAGCAGTTTAAGGCGGCAAGGAACATAAACATGATGGCCAGAACCAGAAAATTAGCCCATAAGTGACCCATCCCCAGATTTTTCAGATAGATGCCCGTGAGAATATTAATATAATAAGTGGCGGGGACGATGGCGGCGAGGAGTTGCAGCGCCTTCGGCATGTTTATTAAGGGAAAAACAAAGTTGGAAAGCAGCAGCGAGGGGAGGTAGGTAAAGAGTACCGCCGTCTGATTGGCAACTAATTGCGATTTGGTGATTACGGAGATGAGAAGACCCAGGGTGAGGGCCACTCCGATGTAGAGAGAAGAGGCCAGGAGCATGAGCCAAAAACTTGATTTCATAACCACGCCGAAAAGGAGCTGTCCCATAAGCACGGAGATCAGCACGTCTGTCAGCGCAATAAAAAAATAGGGGATGGCCTTGCCCATGAGGAATTCCCCGGCGGTAATGGGAAGTGACCGGATTGTCTCCATCGTGCCGTTCTCATACTCTCTGGCGATGACGAGGGAAGTCAGTATGGCGCCCACGATCATTATGATAATGGCAATGATGCCGGGCACGATGAAATTCCGGCTTTCCAGGTCTTCGTTGAACCAGACGCGGATCCGCCCTTCCACGGGCTGCTTGATTTTTTCCATACCCTGGCGATTCAGAAAGCCTTGCAATAACTGCCGGTTAAATTGCTCGATAAAGGCCGTGATATAGCCTCGGGAAATATTGGCAAAATTAGGGTCGCTCCCGTCCAGAATCACCTGCATAGGGGCATCGCGATCGGAGCGAATATCCTTCGTCCAGCCTTCGGGAATGATTATGGAAAGAGTTGCCCGCCCGTCGTCGAGGCGGAGGGCTGCCGCTTTTGCCGTGGGAAGATGGGCGATTATCTTAAAGTAGGAAGATGCGCCTAACTTGCGGAGGAAATCGCGGCTGAGATCCGTCACATCATGATCCACCACGACGGTGCGGATATGATTTACGTCGAGACTAAGGGCGTATCCAAAAAGCAGTATCAAAAGCAAGGGGATGGCAAAGGCAAGATAGAGGCTGCGGAAATCCCGGACCAGGTGATAAAATTCTTTGCGAGCAATAGTTTTTACGTTTTTGATGGTCATGGTCTTCTCCGGGACAGAGGCGCTGATAGAGGAACTGGCGATAGACCTGGATTATTCTCTCCATGCCTTCGATTCGACGACTATCCATCTGTGCCTTTCCCTTTTTCCCTGGGCACATTTCCGCAAAACCAAAGCCGCCATCAAGCTGCACGCCTTCTTTGTCGTAAGTATTTCCCCTGGTAAAATTTCAAAAATATTCTATCATGTCCAGAAATTATACACAACTGACCTTTATTAATACCTAGAAATTTTTTCGCAGATCTTTTTTAATAATATGTATTTTGCTTCCCTGGTTGACTATGTTTTTTTTAAACCAGCCACGGTTCGCTTCAATGGCATAAATACCGGGTATGGTCGATCTGACTATATTTTCATCAAAGGGCTTCATATCAAATATCTCCATTATCCGGAGGTTTTCATCAACAAAGGCAATCGACAGCGGTATGTATGTGTTTTTCATCCAGAAAGAAAACATAATGGGCGCGTCATATAAAAAAATCATACATTCGTCTTGAGCAAGCTTGTCGCGAAACATCAGTCCGCGATGTTTTTCCTGGTCGGTTTCGGCAACCTCGCAGTACAACTGTTTTTTTTCCGCCTTGAGATTTTCCATGCTGATGGTCCAGATTTTTGCATCTGCCGGCATGGTTGTCTGGGCTTCCGTTTGGGCAATCGTTTGCGTAGGGGTTAAACCGCCCGATAAAAAAATAAAAGCAATCAAATATCCGGCTATTTTATTCATTTTTTTCGCGTTTGATGGCATAAAGTAGGCGAGCGCTCCTTACGGAAGGGAAGTCAAGTTTAACGGGGATAATCGACGCGGCGGGATGCGGATGCGGCCGGCTGCTACAAAATTCAGGGCGGCGATCACAATTCCCAACAAGAATACGTACTGGAAACCAAACAGATTCCATATAACACCTCCCAACAGAGCAATGCCGATGGAAAATATGTGATCAATCGTCACAGCGAAAGCCAGTGCAGGCTGCACGTGAGAATCCTCCAAGGCGATTTTTTTAATATACATCGAACGCGCCATGCCGACTGAGAACAACATTTGATCAAGAAGATAAAAAGAGCAGGTAAGCAGGAAAGCAGTTTTTTCTTGGAACAGCGACCTGGAGAATCCGTACCCAAGGCAAACCGCCGCCAGCATCACCGCCTCCGTTTGCAGGACCAGCTTTTCACCGAAATGATCAATGGCCCGGCCAAGCGCAGGCTGGAATAGGATGCCAATCACCCCACCGATAGTCATCAAAGTGGCAATGGTCTGAGTAGGCTGCCTGAAGACGGCAACGATAACCCACGGCGCGAAGGTGATAAATATCTGTTTACGTGAACCGGAAAGAATGTTCAGAAGGTAGAAAAGGCGGTACTCCTCGTGAAATTCCAGGAACGTTTTTGGCTTCTTGGCCGCGTCCGGCTTCATCAGGAACATAAAAAATGCTGCCGATCCCAGCCCCACCGCTGTCAGGGCGAAGGTATGCCGGAAACCGAAGTCGAAAAAGCGAAATCCCAGGAACACCACGAAACTGCCCAGGGTGGCGGCTAAATTCCGAATTCCGTTCAATTGGCCCAGCCTCCGGCCGGTTCTTCCTTCCTGCGCCAGTTCCATCCCGATGGAAGAAGCCAGCGGCATGAACAGGTGCTGTCCCATGCTGTAGACACACAAGCACAACGCCATGACGGCGTAAGTGGACGGAATGAGCCAGATTAACAAAGTTCCAACCACGCCAAGGGCGAGGGCTAAAGCTCCCAATCTACGGCTGCAGAGAAACGACAGCAGAGCGCTGACAAACACTACCAGGAACCCAGGCACTTCGCGCGGGAATTCCAAGAATGAGCGCTGGAATCCGGTCAATTGGAATCTTTCGTTTAGGAAATTATTGAAAGTGGAATCAAAAATGCCGTAGGCTGCCCCCATTAAGAGACTGGCGGCCATGAACAATTTGAGCTCGCGGGACATGCGCGTGATGTATGCGGGAATGGGCGCTCCTTTCCTATGTTTAATATATAGGAAATTTTCGTTTGTATGTCAACATTTTTCTGGCGATGCGAGCCACTGCCCAGGATCGCAATATGGCCATGCTGTTGGGGGTAAATGTGAACCGCGGGTCGGGGCCTCCGGCAGGCGGCGAAATTTACTATCCTTTCACGTAACTACTCAGGTCTCGTAATCTTCTTTTTTGACTGGACTCACGTTTCTGTCTGTGGTATAGCGGATCCATGTCGGCCAATCCATTTATCTGTCAAGGGCGCCTCATTAATGATGAGGTCCTCATGTGGCTCCGTTCCTGGATCAGTGCTCATCCTGACTGGAGCCGCTTTCATCTGGCGAAAGAACTCTGCAAGCTTTGGCATTGGTCAACTTCCA
>DATESZ010000021.1:0-9492 GCA_035283845.1 Syntrophales bacterium
ATCTTTCTTTCCGTTACGATGGACAGGCTCCCTGAACTACTTAACTACCTTAAACCATTAATAGAAAAGAAAGCCGGCGACACCTGCCTGATCTCACCCATCAAAGGTTTGATTTCCGATGAAATCACGAAAGAATTGATCACACCTTCCCAACTGATCAACAATAACATGAGCAATCTCAGCTATAAATACGGGGTGGTCTGCATAGGCGGCCCTTTTTTCGATATGGATATTGCCCTGGGAAACCCCGTATGCGTCGCCGTTGCCGGTGACAAGCGTTTATCAAGACTAATCATCGATGAGCTGATCAAATTCAACCGCCGGGAATTATATTCCTATTATAACTTTGACATCATCGGAGTCGAGGCCTGTGGATCCTTGAAAAATATTGTTGCAAATCTAAAAGGTCTCACGGATTCCCTGGAGCTTGGCGATTCCATCCCTGGCACCATCTTTGCGCGATCCGGTGTAGAGATAAGGTCACTTTCCAAGCTTCTGGGCGGCAGCTTCCAGGCTTTTCACAGCCAGGCCGGTGTCGGAGATATGTACGTTACCGTATCATCGGAAGCAAGCAAGAACTATCGCTATGGCAAATTGTTCTATGAGTTATTTAACGGCAACCCCATTGAAACAAACATCAAAGTACTGGAAATGATCGACGGCACGCCCGAAGGGCCGAGCACCATAAGAAACGTCCACCGGTACCTGGAAAAGAAAAACATGTACAGCCCCCTTTTCCATTGCGCTTATAAAATATTCAACGAAGGGGTAAACAGAAAAGAAATCAAGGAAAAGATCATCCAGGCCTGTCAGTTTGACAGAAGGAGGAAAGAATACATAGGTCCAGTATCGCGGGCACTCTACAGGCTCATACCTGACCTTTGGTATAGAAGACATAAGGGACTCTTGGCCAAACTGGATATATAGGAAAGAGTGCTTATTCCAATTAATATGATAATTTTTCAGAAGGAGACTGGGCGCCATGTCAGGTCATTCTAAGTGGAGCACGATAAAGAGGAAAAAAGGGGCATTGGATGCCAGGCGTGGCAAAGCCTTTACGAAATTGATCAAAGAGATAACCCTCGCGACAAGGATCGGCGGCGGAGATATTGAGGCTAATGCCCGCCTCCGTCAGGCAGTCCTGGCGGCTAAAGAAGAGAATATGCCGAAAGACAATATCGACAGGGCGATCAAGAAAGGCGCCGGCGAATTGGAAGGGGGCGCAAATTACGAAGAAGTAACGTATGAAGGGTACGGACCTGGAGGAGCCGCAGTCCTTGTGGAAGTAATGACGGATAACAAAAACAGGACTGTTGCCGAGATCCGGCATATTTTTTCCAAACACGGAGGTAATCTGGGCGAAAACGGCTGCGTTTCCTGGATGTTTGAGAAAAAGGGCAGCATTTTGATTGATAAAAAAAATGCTGACGAAGAAACTTTAATGGAACTGGCGCTGGAAGCGGGCGCCGACGATGTAAGTGCGGAAGGAAGTGAATTTCAGATTGTCACGGCCCCCGGGGCCTTCGAAGGGGTGAAAAATGCTCTTGAGCGCAAGGGAATAAAATACATCGAAGCAAAGGTTACCATGCTTTCTCAAAACACGGTGAAGCTGGAAGAAGGGAAAGCCGAGCAAATGCTCAAACTTATGGAAAAAATGGAAGATAATGATGATGTCCAGAATGTTTATGCCAACTTTGACATAGCCGATGATATAATGGAGAAATTGAGCCAATAATTGATTTATTGCAGGATATGTAAAATTGAGAATCTTGGGTATTGACCCCGGCAGTCGCGTTACCGGTTACGGCGCTGTTGAAAAGCGAAGAAGTGATCTTGTTGAAATTACACGAGGGGAGATCAGGCCTGCCAGACAAAGTTCTATCTCTTCCTGTCTGGTTGCTATATATGATCAATTGCTGGAGGTTATCGGGCGGGTATCTCCTGACGTCATTGCCATAGAAGGCATCTTCTATGGGAAGAATGTAAAAAGCCTGATTAAGCAGGGTCATGTAAGGGGGGTCGCAATATTGGCCGCGGCATGTAGCCATATTCCCGTTTTCGAATACTCCCCTCTCGAGATAAAACAGGCCGTCGTCGGATACGGACGCGCTGAAAAAAGTCAGGTGCAAAAGATGGTCAAAGCCGTTTTGCACCTTTCGGAACTGCCGCAGGCCGATGCGGCGGATGCGCTGGCCGTCGCTATTTGCCATGCGAATTTTTTAAAGGTGCTACCCATCTGATATGATTGCCCGGATTTGCGGACTTCTTGTATATAAATCGCCAACATACGTGATTGTGGATGCTCACGGAGTTGGGTACCGTGTTTTTGTTCCCTTGACGACCTTCTATGAACTTCCCGATGCCGGTCAGCCGGTTACTTTGAATATTCATACCCATGTAAAGCAGGACGGTATAAATCTTTTCGGATTTCATGCCTCTGAAGAGAGGGATATTTTTCAACTTCTGCTGGCGGTCAACGGTATAGGCCCGAAGCTTGCCATTAATATCCTCTCCGGGATTGCCGCCGGTGATCTGCTCAGAGCCGTTTCCCAGGGGAACCTTAAACGGCTGGTGACTATTCCTGGCGTCGGCAGGAAAATGGCCGAAAGGATCATCCTGGAACTCAAGGACAGAGTGCTTAAACTGGGCGCTCAGGAGACGATGGATCGACGCTTAATTAAGGATTCGGCGCCCGATATCCTGATGGAAGACGCCCTGTCCGCTCTGGTAAACCTCGGTTATAAAAATCAGGCGGCAGAAGACGCCCTCACGAAGGTCTGCCGGGAAGCGCCAACGGGATTGACCTTGGATATCCTTTTGAAGAGTGCACTTAAGGTCCTTGCGGGCTGATAAGCAGGCTTTTAAATAGCAGCCCTTTTTCGGTAATCCATATGGCAGCGATAAATTCTCTTGTTGATCCGATAACCACTGAAGAGGAAAGAGGTTTTGAACTTTCTTTACGCCCCAGGAGCCTTGCCGAATATATCGGCCAGGAAAAGATAAAGAACAATCTTTCCATCTTTATCGAGGCGGCTAAAATGAGAAACGAGGCTTTGGACCACGTACTTCTCTATGGGCCGCCTGGTCTCGGAAAAACGACACTGGCTTATATCGTGGCGCGCGAGCTTGGGGTGGATATAAAAGTCACCTCCGGTCCCGTTATTGAACGCCCCGGCGATCTGGCGGCGATCCTCACCAATCTTCACGAGCATGACATCCTGTTTATCGACGAGATTCACCGCCTTTCCCATGTCGTTGAGGAAATTCTCTATCCGGCGATGGAAGACTATCATATCGATATCCTTATTGGGCAAGGACCTTCCGCGCGTTCAATGAAACTTGAGATTCCGCACTTTACCCTTGTCGGCGCCACGACAAAGGCAGGGCTTTTGACTTCCCCCCTGCGCGATCGTTTTGGTATGAGTTTCCGTTTTGAGTTTTACAATCCCCGAGAGCTGATAATTATTTTAAAGAGGTCGGCCCTTATCCTTTCCGTCGATCTCGATGATGGGGGCGCCGAAGAGATGTCTCGCCGCTCACGGGGTACGCCCCGGGTAGCCAATCGCATATTAAGGAGAGTCAGGGATTTTGCCCAGGTTAAAGCCGACGGAGCTATTAATAGAAAAGTGGCCATTGATGCCCTTGAATTGCTGGAAGTGGACCACAAAGGCTTCGATCATATGGATCGCATCATAATGCTAACGCTTATCGACAAGTTCGACGGCGGTCCCGCAGGTATTGACAGCCTTGCCTCTGCTATCGGCGAAGAAAAATCAACGATCGAGGATGTATATGAACCCTATTTGATCCAGGAAGGATATCTTCAAAGGACAATGAGGGGGCGGGTAGCAACCAGGATTGCTTATGAACATTTTGGAAGAAAATGGATCAGCGGGAGACAGGAGGGCCTCTTTTGACGGCGCCTTCTGAAATTTGGCAGTTTTTTGACCTTTGATGAAGATATTGCTTCATATATGCTGTGCCCCCTGTACTATCTACCCTCTTTCCATTTTGCGGAAGGAGGGCCACGAGGTTTCCGGCCTGTTTTACAACCCCAATATACATCCATATCGGGAATACGAAAAGCGCGCCGAAACGCTCCTGACCTATGCCCGGCAGGTAAACCTGAACATCATATGGTCAAAAGAATATGGGATGGAGAATTTTTTACGTTTAGTGATTCATCGGGAACAGGAAAGGTGCCGTTACTGCTATTATGAACGTCTAAAAAACGCTGTGCTTATCGCGAAGGAAGGAAATTTTGAGGGTTTTACGACCACCCTCCTTTACAGCAGGTTTCAAAACCATGATTTGATCAGGACAATTGCGGAAAATCTGGCAGAGGAATACGGTATAAAGCTGGTGTATCGTGACTTCAGAGAAGGCTGGGCGGAGGGGATAAAGCTTTCACGGGAATTGGGCATGTACCGGCAGCCGTACTGCGGCTGTATTTATAGCGAAAAGGAGCGATTTTACCCGGGGGGAAAGGAACGTCTTAAGTTGCTGGAGTCATACACTGCTTCTACTCCGGATTCTGACTCCTGAATTCTGGCCCCTGACTCCTTAAGTAGTAACAGTTATGTTTATAAAAATTCAGAGATGACTGTGTCTATTATGCCACATATATTTAATGAAACTTTCTTTTATTTACTTGTCTGAGAAATTCTTTATAAAAATCACCAACAGTTATAAGATGTTATATTGATTATTAACAATATCGCAATTTTATCCAGCAGGTGGTATGCATATTGCTGATAGGCAATATATTTCCTTTTATGATAGAGGTGCCATCAATGTATTTACAGAGAACGGTTAAGAAAGAGGTAGTAGCCGCCAGCGTCGGGTTGCATACAGGCAGAAAGATCAATATGACGATAAAGCCCGCCGGTGTAAATGCCGGGATAGTTTTCATTCGCAGGGATTTATCGAAAAATAATATTGTCAAGGCAGAGCTCAATAACGTCCTTGACACTCATCTGGCTACAACCATTGGCATTAACGGGACAAGGATATCCACTGTGGAGCATCTGCTTTCGGCCTTCAGCGGCATGGGGCTTGATAATGCCGTGGTAGAAGTGGATGCGCCGGAGAT
This sequence comes from Syntrophales bacterium, assembly GCA_035283845.1. Taxonomy (GTDB): domain Bacteria; phylum Desulfobacterota; class Syntrophia; order Syntrophales; family JACQWR01; genus DATESZ01. The sequence continues at coordinate 5,093 of DATESZ010000021.1, forward strand.
TCCAATAATGGATGGGAGCGCCCTTCCGTTCGTCAATTTGCTGAAAAACGTGGGAACAAAGGTGCAGGCAAAAGGAAAGAGGCTGCTCGTAATAAAAAAAGCGGTTTCCGTGTCCGATGGCGACGGAAAAGCAATGTTTTTGCCTTCGCCGGAGTTTAAGATAACATATAAGATCGACTTTCAGCATCCTCTTATCGGTGAACAATCTTATCACATTGCCTTTTCTGGCGCGGCTTACGAAAAGGATATCTGCGCGGCGCGGACATTTGGCTTCCTGAAGGATGTGGAATATCTGCAGGCAAAGGGTCTGGCTTTGGGCGGTTCCTTGAAAAATGCCGTGATCCTTACGGAAAAGAAGATCGTGAATAAAGACGGCCTGAGATTTCCTGATGAATTTGTAAAACACAAGATTCTTGACGCCATGGGCGACCTTTCGCTTCTCGGCATGCCCATCATTGGTCATTTTGTTGCCCATAAGTCCGGTCATAAACTTAACAACCTGCTGCTGAAAGAGCTTCTTCTCCACGAGGAATGCTGGAGTATTGCCGGTGCTTTTAACAGGCAGCGCGTGACAGAAGAATCCACGCCGCTGAATGCTCCTTGTTTTGGCAGGTTCGATTCCGTTCGGATTTGCTGATCCTTAGCCTTTTCTGCGTTTTCCCCTATATTTTCAAAGTTTTTCAAATAGCGCTTGCAGAATAATGTAGAATATTATTATCATGGCGAATCTTCGCAAAAAGCTCGGCAGACAGGATAACCATGATGACATTAAGAACCGGAAACATACGTCGTAAGATTATTATCATTCTTTGTTGCCTTTTTCTTTTTTATGTCCTCCGCTTAGAGGCTCGTGAGGCGAAGTTCGCCGATCTGTTGATAACGAACAACGCCGAGCACATCCTGGTTTATGCCAGGGTAACGGATTGTTTCACCGGGGAAATGGAAGCGGCAATTCTCGCCGGCGTTCCGACCGTCTTTACCTTTTTGTTTGATTTCTATCAGGAAAGGCCCTACTGGTGGGATAAAAAGATTGTTCGCAGCGTCATTCAACATACTATCAAGTACGATAATGTTAAGAATGCCTTTCTCGTATCCTCAACCAACGGCAAAGAAACGGCAATGTTTCAGACCTTTGATAATGCCAAAAGAGCTATGGCGGAGTTGAACGGGGTTATTGTCGCCCCCGTATATGCCCTGGAAAACGATAAGTCATATTACTTAAAGATGAAGGCAGAATTAGACAAGGCGCGTCTTCCTCTCCGTATGGAATACCTGTTCTTCTTTGTTTCACTGTGGGATTTTGAAACGGACTGGTATAAACAAAAGGTCACGCACTAAGATTATGATACAGGTTCGTCCACATATCGATGCCCGTGAAACAAGGCGGCGGAAAAGGGAACGCCTGATTATAATCGCCACGATCGCGGTGATCATTGCACTTTCCCTGTTGGAGGGTCATCTTTACCGCAAGGAATCGGTACTGCCGCTTTCCAGCAATGTTCTCATCTTCGGTCTTATCAACGTAAACATAATTCTGATTATCTTCCTGCTTTTCCTGATTATCAGGAACGTAGTAAAATTGGTCTTTGAGCGAAGGCATGGCATCATCGGGTCGAAACTGCGCGCAAAACTTGTGGCAGCTTTTGTCGGCCTGTCCCTTGTGCCCACGGCAATACTTTTTGTTGTTGCCATCAATTTCCTTTCCTACAGTATAGATAACTGGTTTAACTTGAAAATAGGGGAAGCGCTGGAGCGGACCATTGAAATAGCTCAGGTCTATTACCAGCAGACGGCCGACCATGCCAAATACTATGCAAGGCAGATAAGCGACGATATCACAAAAAACCGTCTCTATGTAGATGGCAGATCGGAATACTTAAGGACCTTAATTGAACAGAGACAGAAAAATTATAAACTGGGATTACTCGGTGTTTATTTTGACAATAAGAAAGAAGCCATCGCCATGAGCGATCCCTTACATCCCAGACTTGCCCTCAAGCCCCTTGCACCCAAGATATTAGAGGAAGTTTACGGCGGGAAGGAGTCATCAACTGTTCAGCAATCGGAAGGCGGCGATCTGATCAGTGGTCTTGCGCCCATTTACTCATACCTGATGCCTAAGGAGGTCATCGGTGTGGTGGCCGTAAGTTATTATATCCCTAAAGGTCTGGTTGACAAGATGGCGGCTGTTTCCAAAACTTCTGAACAGTACGGGCAGCTCGACCTTTTGAAGAATCCCATAAAGTTAAGTTACATCATCACACTGTTCATCATAATGTTGCTCATTATTTTTTCCGCCACGTGGTTCGGAATCTATTTGGCCAATAGCATCACCGTGCCGATTAAGGACCTCGCAGAGGCGACGCGCCGGATCGCACGGGGCGACCTCGATCATCAAATCAACGTGGTGGCAGATGATGAGATAGGCGTTCTGGTGGACTCTTTCAACCAGATGACCAGGGATTTGCAAAATAGCAACGGAGAGCTAAAACAGGCCAATATCAATCTTGAGGAGCGGAGAAAATATACGGAAACCGTCCTCGGCCACGTATCGGCCGGAGTCATTTCCGTTGATAAAGACGGTGTTATTGCCACCATCAACAGTGCCGCCGAGAAGATGTTTGACATAAAAACGGAAAAGTTAATAAGCAAGCGTTACGAAGATGTCCTGATTCCAGAACATCTTGCCTTAGTGGATGAACTTGTTAAGGAACTAAGAAGGAACAACAATGATTTCATTGAACAACACATAGAATTGACGCTTAAGGATAGGGCGCTATCCGTCCTTATGACCACGACCGTAATTAAGGACGATGAGGGCAAGGAAACAGGCATGGTAGTTGTTTTTGAAGACCTCACGGAATTGCAGAAAGCGGTCAGGGCAGCAGCCTGGCGCGAGGTAGCCAGAAGGATGGCTCACGAAATAAAAAATCCCCTGACGCCGGTACAGCTTTCAGCGCAACGCCTGCAAAAAAAATATGGTGATAAATTAGGTGACGACGGGGCGGTGTTTGAGGAATGCACCCGCACGATCATCAAGCAGGTTGAAGTGCTGAAAAATATGGTCAATGAGTTCTCACATTATGCACGGCTGCCCGTTGTCAATCCCGCATTCAATAATCTTAACGAGGTGATTGGAGAATCAATAACCCTCTTCCAGGAAGCGCGCAAGGATATTCATTTTAATTTTCATGGCGGGGAGGATATCCCGAAATTGAATTTCGACGGGGAGCAGATAAAACGCGTAATGGTAAACCTGCTGGACAATGCCGTTGCCGCCGTGGCGGGCAGGAAAGGCATTATTGAGATAACCACTTCCTTTGACGGGCGTAACCGGAAGGCTAAAGTGGAGGTCGCCGATAACGGTTGCGGAATACCGTCAGGCTACAAGATGAAGATGTTTGAACCTTATTTTTCCACAAAAAAGTCAGGCACCGGTTTGGGCCTTGCCATTGTCAGTTCCATAATATCCGACCATAGCGGTCATATAAGCGTAAGGGACAATCCGGCCGGGGGGACTATAGTGGCCTTTGAATTGTCAGGCATGCCAAGAGAGGGGATAAGCGGCGAGGCCAACCTTTTATAGCCGTCGCCCTTAATTTGAGAATGGTTTATGGGAAAAACAATACTGATCGTCGATGACGAGGAAAGCATCTGCCAATCATTGAGCGGTGTTTTGGCCGATGATGGCTATGAAATCATTACGGCCGCCAGTGGCGAAGAAGCGCTGAAGATAGTCGGAGAGGAACTGCCGAGTCTGGTACTTCTTGACATCTGGCTCCCCGGTATTGACGGGATCGAAACCCTGAAAATCATCAAGTCGGAACGTCCTGAAATCCGGGTGATAATGATGTCCGGTCATGGAACCATCGAAACTGCTGTAAAGGCTACAAAATTAGGCGCATTCGACTTTATTGAAAAACCTCTCTCCCTGGACAAGGTGCTGCTTATCGTCAACCATGCCCTGGATATGACCAGGCTGGAAGAGGAAAATATTTTCTTGAAACAGAAGGTTGTCCATGAGTTTGAACTTACGGGCAGCAGCGAAACGATTATGGAGCTGAAGGAAACCATCAGCCTGGTTGCTCCTACTAACGCTTGGATATTGATTATGGGAGAAAACGGAACAGGCAAGGAACTTGTGGCCCGATCTATCCACATGCAAAGCAAGCGGGCTCATAAGCCCTTCATTGAGGTAAATTGCGCGGCCATACCGGAGGAACTGATCGAAAGCGAGCTTTTTGGTCATGAGAAGGGGTCATTTACCGGCGCTACGGAGAAAAAAAGAGGTAAATTCGATCTGGCTCATGAAGGGACGCTCTTTCTCGATGAGGTGGCGGACATGAGTTTGAAGGCCCAGGCCAAGATACTGAGGATCCTGCAGGAAAAGAAATACGAGA